>JAPKXR010000323.1 GCA_026394715.1 Methanomicrobiales archaeon
TTTTTCAAGTATTAAAATGGAAGTGGTCAGGATTTTAGGATGACCTGGTGAAGGTCCAGCGGTGGCACCCCCCAAAAATAGATAACGGGATCCAATAAAAAAACGGTGGTGCCCATGGATGCCGCAAATTATGTTCAGGCCGGAGGCGTTCCGGGCTCAGCACCGCGCAGCTCACGAAATGTTATGCCGGACACAAACCTCCTATGCCTGGCCCGGCTTCACCCTGATGATTTGGGCAGAACGGGTCAAGCCCTGGTGGTCCAGGTCTCTACCACTTCCCCGTTATTGATCTTGACCGCCGTCGTGTAGGCATCGTACATCGCGTATAACGTGACGATAAGAGCCACCCACCCTGCCAGGGCGTAAATAATAATCATGACGACCAGCAAAATCACGCCTTTGAGTATCTGCCCGTTGTACATCTGCCCGACCCCGCAAATGATGAACGAGGCGATAAGGGCAAGTATAGGATTTTTAACCTGTGCTTTGGCAGTCGCGGGTGGTGGCTGCTGGTACGTCTGCGCCGCCTGTATTGACCCACCGCAATACTCACAGAATTTACCTTCAGGCGTATCTTTTCCACAATTTTGACAAATGACCATTTAGATTCAACACCTCATTTCGGTTACGTTAAATTACCAGATTGAACGTAATTAACCTTTTGATTCAGCTTATCGCATGATGAGCCAATCTGTGCCTGGTCCCGTTCCCGGGGGTAAGACCAGGTGTATGGACGTTTCCCGGATTATTCCTCATCTATAAATAACAGTTCGGATTTAAGTTAGCTATAGGGCAGGTCCATTCAAATGTTCGATACCTTTCAATGCCGCTCATGCGGGGCAGAAAACAAAAAAAATAACAAGTTTTGTTCACAATGCGGGCAGCTGCTAGCAGGGCAGATCTGCGGCAGCTGCGGGCAACCGGTACGGGCTGGTGCCACATTCTGTTCGAGTTGTGGGACTCCCGTTCAGCAGGCAGGGGCTGCCAGCAGTGTAACCACTCCTGTTGCTGATCTTAATTCGTGCTTCCTCGGGGCGACGAAAAAGATCACGGTCATGCAGGGGACAAAGGCGATCTTTTTACAGGGCGGGAAGTACATGGGTGACCTGCCGCCCGGGACCTATACAGCGGGCGGCATGGTAGAGTTTTTAAAAACCTTAAATCTCTTTGAAAAGACGACGGTTATCCTTGTGGATGATGGCGACATACCGGTGGATTTCTCCATCGGTGAGTTACGGACAAAGGAGAATTTTGATGCCGGGGTGAAGGGACGGATGGTGGTGAAAGTGGACAAACCCATCCTCCTGTTTGACAACCTGATGAAATCCAGGCCGCAGCTCGAAGTCGTCGACCTGCTCGGGAATGTCAGAAATGAGATGCTTAATGTCCTGCAGTCAAAGATTAAGGGCTATTCATTTGAAGAGCTGTACGGGACCCTGGACCTCAGGAAAGAACTGCAGCAGGACTTCGAGTTTAACCTTACTACAACGATCTCCCGCTGGGGACTCCAGCTGGTTCACCTCCCGTACTTCGATTACGATGAGTCTTACTGGCAGGAGATCATCAGGACGCGAGGGGCACTTTCACGCGAGCTCATTGCAAACCGCGAAAAGATGAAAAGGGAGGCAGAAATTGGTCTTCTGCCCTACGAGCAACAGGTTGCAACAGAAGAAAAGAGGCATGGGATTGACGAAGTAAAGTTTGCCCTCGATAAAGAGGTTGAAACTCTCGAACGTAAACGGTTTGACGGGATCACCTCGCTGCTGCGTGAACGTCTTACGGACGACAAGATGAATGAGTTCAAAAATGCCGAAGACCTCGAAAAGTACCTCTACAGCATCGATACGGACAAGGTCATACGGCAGAACGATATGCTTGATCTTAAGAAACAGTTCGACGATAACAGGCAGGACCGGTCCTACGCGCGGCAGATGATGATCCAGACCATCACCCAGCGACATGAACTGGACATGAAGAGGGAAATACTGGTCGAGGATGTCGAAGGGAAAACCCTCGTGGACGATTACGATATCGGGAAGCGCGAAAAAGTCAGTGGGCAGGATATAAAAGAGGCGGAAGCCGGTATCGGCCTGCTCGCAAAACTGAAAGAGAAAAAGCGCGAAGATGCGGCCGGTTACCAGGCAATGGAACTGGAAAA
>JAPKXR010000213.1 GCA_026394715.1 Methanomicrobiales archaeon
ATCGACGATGTGGTCTGCAATGACAGTCTTACGTTTGAAGAACTGATCGGGGCGTTACTGCTAGCAAGAAAACAAATACGTGATTTGGATTCCGACCTCGACGTCAGCGGGGACCCGGATAATTATCATCTCATTGATGGACGGCTTCGGCAGAAAAAGGGGTGGGAAATAATGAATCGGGTGGTTCACCCGGAAGACTACGAAGAATAATTCAACACATTCTCTTTTTAATCAATTCAAGCAAGATCACACCGCTTTGGAAGGCCATAGGCAGGCGATCAGTGTTGCGGCCGTATGATGTATCCTGTGAAATGGGGTTTACAAATTTTGGAAAGTTTTCCATTTTTAGTAGTGCAAAAGTTTGTATAGAATACCCTGTAAATAACAGTAAGAAATCGCTCTTTTTGACTGATTTTAGTGAAAAAGATAATTCATCTATCTGCAGGCAGTTGCATAACAATCTTTATCTGTTTTTTCCTGCAACATCTGATGTAGGTAATTTTATTATGACAAAACCAGTTTTGATGGATTTTTTTGCAGAATGGTGCGGACCATGCAAACGACAGGGGCCAATTCTCGAAGACCTCAAGCGTAAGATGGGTGACTCGTTCGAGCTAAAAAAGATTGATGTCGACCAGAACATGGAGCTCGCCCAGAAATACGGCATCCAGGTCGTACCAACACTGATCATCGAGAAGGATGGAAAGGTCATCCAGTCCCTTGAAGGTGTTACCAGCGCAGAAGCACTGGAGAATTACTTAAAACCATTACTCTGAACAGTATAGACAGGTGGGTTCTATGAAGATCGGAATTGTTGGCGGCACCGGTGATATCGGGGAGGGTATGAGCAGGAGGCTCTCTTCACGCTATGATGTCATCCTCGGATCACGCGAGGCAGATAAGGCTCATACTACCAGTGAATGCACAATTGACCTCCTGAAACAACGTGGGTTTAAAAGTAGCTGTACCGGGGTCTCAAACCAGGAGGCAGTTAGTGCCGCAGACGTAATCATCCTCGCAGTCCCGTTCAAGCACCTTGAAAGTACTATCTCGGGCCTTTCGGGATTCGAAGGGAAAATTGTGGTCTCGCCAGTAAACCCGATGGAGAAGAAGGATTTTTTTACTATCGTCCCTCCTCCGGAAGGTTCGGCCGCCCTCCTTGTGAACAAGCTCCTCCCGGGTGCACGGGTAGTAACGGCATTCAATACGATTGCCGCAAACCGCTGGAAAGACCTTGATGCGGAGATCGACGTGGCCGTTCCGGTGTGCAGCGATGATGCGGACGCAAAACTGGTTATTATGGGTATTGTCAACGGGACCTCGATGCTGAAGGCTTATGATGCAGGACCACTTGCAGTCTCAGCAATGATCGAGAGCCTTACCCCGCTCCTCCTCAACATCGCCCGGTATAACAAGATGCACGATGTCGGGATCAAGTTCGTCTGAATGTGCCCGTATCATCCGTGTCCTGAAAGAGCATTATGGACATATCCCGTGGTGGCCGGGTGATACGGACGATGTGTTGATCGGCGCGGTACTCACCCAGCAAACCCGCTGGGAAAATGTTGTCCGCGCATTAGCGCTCCTAAAAAAGCGCTCGCTCTGCTCAGTTGCAGCACTATATGAAGCAGACCCTGCAGAGATTGAAAATGCAATACGCAGTACCGGGTTTTACAAGGTCAAAACGAGACGCCTTAAAGCGCTTGCGACCTTTGTTATGAGAGAGTACGGCGGGCCCGGACCAATGGCAGAGTACCCGACAGAATTACTCAGGGAGGGACTCCTTCATGTATCCGGGATCGGTGAAGAGACGGCAGACTGCATCTTATGTTACGGCTTTCACAGGACAAGTTTCGTCATTGATGCCTATACACACCATATTTGCGGGTGTGCAGGAATCCCTGAACAGAAGTCCCGGTTGAAGGCACTCTTTGAAAAGGTCCTGCTACCTGACCAGGATACCTACCGGCAGGCCCATGCCCATATCGTTGAATACGCAAAGGAATATTGTGGAAAAAAGAGGTGTGAGACGTGTATACTGATGAATTCAAACGAATAGGCAGAAGATTATTTGCAGAGGGACTCGTCGGTGGGAATTTCGGCAATATGAGTGTCCGTTCCGGTGACGGGTTTTGTATCACTCGTACGGGCGCCTACCTGGACGACCCGGGTGAGCCCGTATTTGTCCCGCTTGACGGACCGGTCCCGAAAAACGCATCAAGTGAATACCGGGTCCACCGTGAAGTATACCAGAAAACCCGGCATAATGCAATTGTCCATGCCCATCCCGCCCATGCAGTGGCCCTTTCAATCATTACCGGGGAGATAATCCCGAGGGACAGTGAAGGAGTGATACTCTGCCCGGTCATCCCCGTTGTACATGGCGTGCCGGGGTCTGATGAACTTGCAATGAATATTTCGGACTCGCTCTCCCTTTCCAAACTGGCTATCGCTTCTGGTCATGGGACGTTTGCAGCAGGCAAATCTCTCGATGAAGCGTACCTGTTCACCTCGCTCGGGGAACACGCATGCCGCGTGCTGATATTAATACAACAACAAAACTAGGATACAGTTAAATTTGAAGAAAATGATTTCCGCAATGTTTTAATTGTCAGGATCACACCACGGCGTGTAAAAAGGTTGAGGTCTTTATACAATACCAATGCACTATTAAAGAGCAATGATCCCCTTTGTTGATCTCGTCCTGAACTTTGACCATTATCTTCCAGAGATTATTCAGGCATATGGACTCCTGACTTACGTCCTCCTTGTAGCGATAATTTTTCTCGAATCAGCTCTGGTGATTTTCCCTTTCCTTCCTGGAGATTCGCTACTTTTTATATCAGGCGCCCTTTCAGCAACCGGGTTACTGAACCCGGAATTACTCATTGTCTTACTGATTATTGCAGCATTGATCGGGGGAGTGGTGAATTTCCTGATTGGCCGGTATCTTGGCCAAAAAATACTCGACAAAAAAATCGGTTTTTTCAGGCAGGAATATATTGACAAAACCCACATGTTCTTTGAAAAATATGGGGGATTTACGATAGTTATTGCGCGATTTGTCCCTTTTGTCCGTAGCTTTGCACCATTTTTTGCGGGGCTCGGGCAGATGAATTTTTACCACTTCTTTTTGTATAATATCATTGGCGCAGTATTATGGATCATGTCATTTACCCTTGCGGGTTATTTCTTTGGGAACCTCCCGGTTGTGAAGGACAATTTCAGCCTTGTAATAATCCTGATTGTCGGACTCTCGCTTATCGGAGTCCTTTCCATCGTCCTCAACATGTTTCGTGAATTCAAAATCACGGATATCTTAGGGAAAGAGAAAAAGGATTGACCCCTGTTTTTTTGGCGACCCGCAACCCGTCAGGGTTATTCATATGGCGTAATATGCGCAAGACCAGGACGTCACGCACCCGGGTCAGGCAGAACCCTACATGTAAATATGTAAAAATCAGGAAGTATTGTTGCAAGTAATTGAGAAGGGAACCCAACTGAAATGATTGTAGAAAAGATATCACGCCTGACCCCGGACCAGCAACGGGAGATCGAGGATTTTATAGACTTCCTCATCACCAGGGATTCCAATGCAACCCAGGGCGTCCATAATCACGAGAGCAGCGGCAATAACTCTGGTATCAGAGATAATGAGACACAACCAGCATCCATGATCTTCGCTGAGGACCGCTCCATGGCAGGTCGCTCCGACCAGGATATCCTTCCGGAGTACCCTGAATATGGGGCGCCAGAAACTATTGGGAGAACAAGGGAGCCCGAAAGGCGGATAGTCATCCCCCGCCGGAATGAAAGAGAAACGGGCAAATTGCTGGACTGGATTGACTGATCACTAGGTATCAGCTTCTTTTTTAGATTTTTGCAATTATGAGGCGTGGGACCTCAATTTATCGAACGCAAGTAAAAATTTTATTTGGAACACGGGTTCACAATTTTTTATGCGTACCACTCTTCTGTCGAAAGATCCACATTGAAATAACAGAATGTTTTTAAAAGCACCGGAAACCGCCACAAAAAAGCTAAAGGAATGGACTCGACGGGATTTGAACCCGTGGCCTTCACGTTGCAAACGTGACGATCTACCCCTGATCTACGAGCCCTCGCAGATTGCGCTATACTAGTTTCATGTATTCGTATATATTTCTTGTTACATGTCGTTATGAATCACAGCCAGGCACAGTAAGAGGATACCACCGGTTTAAATATCTGGTATCTCCAGATTTTATCAGAAATTTGCCAGGATATAGACCCGGAAGATTGTCTTCAGGGGTTGATTTAGCAGATAGTTTATAGCCGCAATTTATTAAAAATATCCATTAAACCGGTGCTGGACATGAACGGGAATATTTTGGTACATAATTGTCTGCCGGCATTTCACCAAGACCTGGTATCGATGGCATGCTGGAGGTACAGGTAGTCCCTGACAGATTATAGTAATCATCACGTTTCCCCCTGATTACACCACCCGGGATAAGGAAGCACATGCCTTATCCCGGACTGATCACCAATCACAACGATTACCCCACAACCCGCAAGAGGGCGCGAAGTCACTTCAAGTGCAAGGTGATGTGCTGTAACCGGGTATGGGTCTTCTGAATTGAGGGGGGATTTCAGGAGGACAATATCCTGGAGTAGGTGCCATTCGAAGTTATTGATCCATTGCAGAATGAAATCGTTAAGTGTATCACAAACAGCCTGATCTGAAAGACCGGAGGTCCCTGTAAGGTAGACCGATTTCAATCGAACGACCATGGTAGGGCCAGATAATGGTATCAATCCACTTCCATGAACCCGCCATCTTTGTTAAGGCAGCTAAAATTTAATAAATAAGTATCTAACAATAATCCTGAAAGGGAGTGACAAATAATGGCAAAAATTATTATTGAGCCAAAACGCGGACATGAAGGGCAGATCGACTATGTAGTGACCTATCAGGACATTAAAACTGACAACCAGTTCATGGTCACAACAACCAGTGATGCGGTTGAAGCCCTATTACGGCTCAAAGAAACGCTCGAGAATGAAGTCCTTGAGATGACAGGGAAAAAATAATATTTCCCCAACCTGGATTTGATTTTCATCCAACTTTTGGAGATCTGTGCATTTTTTGTTTGAGAAAGATTGGCTCATGGACTTGGCGGGATTTGAACCCGCGGCCTTTACGTTGCGAACGTAACGATCTACCCCTGATCTACAAGCCCAAAAATTTGAAAAAATAATTATTACAGAATAATCTCGATATCTAGCTTTTCTGCCAGTTCCTTATATCTGTTCCTGATGGTGACCTCGGTCACACCTGCGACCTCTGCGACTTCACGCTGGGTCCGACGCTCTCCGCCGAGAATTGATGAGATATAGATTGCAGCTGCTGCTACCCCGGTCGGGCCGCGCCCACTGGTAAGTTCACGCTCGCCCGCCTGTCTGAGAATCTCAACCGCACGGCTCTGCACTTCTCCTTTCAGGGTGAGGCCTGAGCAGAACCTTGGTACATAATCAATCGGTGAAGTGGGGAGAAGTTTCAACCCAAGTTCACGGGAGATGAAACGATAAGTGCGTCCAATTTCTTTTCTTGAGACACGGGACACCTCGGCGATCTCATCGAGCGTCCTTGGGACATTGCACTGCCTGCATGCCGCATAGAGGGCTGCTGCGGCCACACCTTCGATGCTTCTTCCACGGATGAGGTTTTTATCCACGGCGTTACGATACACGACCGCTGCAGTCTCACGCACGTTTCTCGGCAGACCAAGTGCCGACGCCATCCGGTCAAGTTCAGAGAGTGCAAAGGCGAGGTTCCGTTCTGTTGCATTCGATACCCGTATACGGCGCTGCCACTTCCGGAGGCGGTACAGCTGGGCACGGTTTTTCGACGAGATGGCACGCCCGTAACTATCGCGGTTCCTCCAGTCTATCATCGTCGAGAGGCCCTTATCGTGGATAGTAAAGGTCATCGGTGCACCCACCCTTGACCTCTTCATCCGCTGGTCATGATCGAATGCACGCCATTCGGGTCCACGGTCGATGAAATCATCATCAATAACAAGACCACAATTCTGGCATACCAGTTCGGCACGCTCGTAGTCGTGGACGAGCTGCCGGCTGCCACACTCGGGACACACGGTCTCTGTATGGTCTTCAGCCTTTTTTTCGTGCTCCTTCACACGTTCCTTGACACGATTTTTGAGGGCTTCCCTCTCGTTCTGGAGAATTTTTAATTTTTCTACTTCCTGCATACTGCCTCACCTGTCCTACTTCGAATATAACTTCTCACCGGCCACCGTCTCACACGGGTTACGGCAGAGAACAACCGCGTAAGGGGAAGATACCTTTCCAAACACGTCCATTATCTTCCCAACAGACCTCATCCGCCTGTCAATAACCTCGCTGTATAAACGGGGAAGTTGTGCCGCATCACATTGCACGATCAACATACGCCTGCCGTACCGATTCAAAGCGCGACCAATTGCTCTCACAGAAGTTACCTCGATAGAATGCCGGGCAGCTGATCCGCTCAGCTGGATAATTAAGCAATCTATATATATAGATAGTTTGGGTATAAGAAGATGTTGTAAAAATTTATATAGAATTTTTCTAAAATTCACCGGGATAACCATTGTTTGATATTTAAAGACATTACCTGCCTGCATTCCTGCTCATCGAGTCCTGCACCCCTTGCAATCGAAATCCGTGCGCGTTCGTCAAGTAGATCGTGCGGGGCATGGGCATCCGAGTCCACCACGAGCGTACACCCATGTACCCTCGCCAGTTTTGCCACATGACCGTTCGCACGGTTATGGCCACCCCGCGAAGTTAGTTCCAGGGCAACCCCGTTTGCTGCAGCTAATTTCACATCTGACGCTGTGATGAGTCCCGGATGTGCAAGCACATCAACCAGGGGACAGGCGCATGCAGCATGGTTGGTGCCGGGCGCGACAGGTTCAACAAGGGTCTCGCCGTGTACCAGCACGATATCTGCACCGGAATTTTTCGCGATCTCTGCAAGTACCGGTACCTCAACCGGCGGTACATGAGTGAGCTCAATCCCGCACAGGAGGTGAACGCCGAAATGCCCGGCAGAAGTACGTAGCACCTGGAGGTTTTCAACAACTGATCTTGTATTGGTTACATCGACATGATCGGTGATTGCCACGGTAGTATACCCGAGGACGGACATCCGGCGTACCAACTCAATTGGCAGCATCTCTCCGTCACTCACGAGGGTGTGTGTGTGGAGATCATAGAGTCCGGTCATTTTCGGACCTCAAGTTTTGCACACACACGTTTCAACAGTTCCTGTTTCGATTTATCCCATGTAACCACGACACGCCCTTCCCGTTTGGCCCAGTGACCAGGGTGATGCTTCTGTTCAGCAAGATATTTCACACCGCTTTTTTTCAGTGAGTTCTCGACGTCAACAAGTGTCGGGTTTTTTATCGCCTTTGACAGGGGCACTTTCCTCCCCTGTTGGCGCTTCAGACTCGCGTTGAAATAGCAGGGATAGAGAATACACGCTCCTTTCATAATTTCATATGTTTGGGAGTGAACCTATAAACAATGTCGGAGGAAACGTAGTACCCATGCACCATATCGACGTCAGAATTGAAAAAGATGTATACGACGTCAACAATAGCATTGCCGACGCTAATTCATCCCAGCTCAGGGAGCACGGGGTCCGGGCTTTTGATCTGCTCGGGGCGATCGGGTCCGGTAAAACGGCCCTGATCGAACGGATGGCCCCACTCCTGTTGGAAAAGGGTTTAAAAGCCGGTGCTATTGCAGGCGATGTGTACGGTGACGATGATTTCAAAAGAATCGTGGCCCTGGGGATTCCGGCGGTGAACGCGAATACCGGTAAGGAATGCCATCTGGATGCCCACATCGTCGAGCACGCGATTGGGCACCTGCCCCTCGGGCAGATCGATGTCCTCTTTATCGAAAATGTAGGGAACATGGTCTGCCCCACGGATTTCCGGCTTGGTGCTGAAAAACGCATTGTTGTCGTGAGCTCAACCGAAGGCGACGATGTAGTGAACAAGCACCCGATGATGTTCCGCGGCTGCCAGATCGGTGTGATTAATAAGGTTGACCTTGCACTGCTGGTAGGAGCCGATCTGGACCGGATGGAGCGGGACATGCACCGTTATAACCCGGGAATGCAGGTGTTCCGGACTAATTTAAAGACAGGTGATGGCATCGCACCCCTCCTCGAAGCCATACTCCGGTGATCAGTTCAACATATATAGAACCGGGGGCAATATTTATAGCACTCTCGCAGGGAAGGATTCCGGCGATGATATCATAACAGGGGCAATTACAATGCTTTGGCAAGGTAGATCAGTCAGGCAGGCAACCGGCGGAAGGTACCGGCCTGCACAGGGTAAACGAAGAGCAGAAATCGGTTCAGGACCCGCAGATACCCATATTGGTGTAGATAGGATCAGACTGGTCCGCACATTTGGCGGGAACCAGAAAATCCGCGCATTGAGGGCGGCATATGCAACTGTATCCACTCGTTCAACCGGGAAAGCACAGAAAGTCAAGATCGAAAAGGTAGAGAAGAACGGGGCAAACCCCAACTATGTACGGCGAAATCTCCTTACTAAGGGCGCGATTATTCACACCGAAATCGGTAGCGCACGGATTGTAAGCCGCCCCGGCCAGAATGGTATCATAAACGCCATTCTGATCGAATAATTTTTTTTTCTGTTTTTTTGGGTTTTCCGAAGAACGGAATCTTTTTTGGGATCCTTAACTACATGTCGGGTTCTTGCAATTCGTCTGGTACCTCTTTTGCACGCCAAATAGGATGTAAAAATGCAAATTGTGGGATTACCTGGAACAGATGTACTGTAAATGACACCATGATACCAATGAATTGATAGCAGCGCTGACAGATAGTACATGGTGCAGGACCGGGTGATCTGGCACTTGTTGATACAGTGGGAGGAAATCTTGATGAGGGAGACGCGGGTTTGAGCCTGATCACAACGATCGCTGCGCCATTCAGGCATACGAGAAAAGATCGACTCAAGAAAAATGAGATCGTATACTATCTCGCATTTGACAGGAAATGGATGAATATCGAGCAGGCCAATGTCATCCTGAAACGTGCACTCGACGAGGGTCTCGTTGGATATGACGGGGAGATGATCGCCCCGAAATTTGAAGTCCAGTCTGTCGAGATCCCGATCGGTTTCAAGCCTTCCCAATCAGTTTTTGAAGAAAATAATCCGGTACAGGCACTGGTTGACCGTGTAGTGAAGTCAAGTGGAATGCAGGAGACGGATATTATCGCTGAGATGAACCGCATGAAATCAAAGGATTTTGACAACCTTATCAGGCCCGAAGCTGCCGTGATCATCCTTGCCAAGCGCTACGGCGTCCCTGTCGATGAATACATTGTAGTCCTGAAAGAACGCCTGTTAAAAAAGTATTGATTTATGCTGCTTTTTCAGCGGACTCAGCTTTCGGGAAGATCTCCCCGAGGGTTTTCTCACCGTATGTGGTAACTTTTGCATTTATCTGGACAAAATCTGCGGTGATCTCATTTCCACGGATGGGTTTCCGGCGACGTTCGCCATCCATCACCGGGTGGAACCCTACACCGCCTGCAAGCAAAAGTTTTCTCCTTCCAGCGATCGGAAGGTTCTGTCTTGCAGGAGTTCCATTCCTGTCGGATGCTCCAGTGATCTTGATCCTGTAACCGGCAACGCCGAGGGACGTGGCATCTACTTCGTCACCGACATGTTTGCCCATAAGGAACGCTGCCGCGCCCCCGCTGACATCGACTTTGTGGGACAGTCCGTTTTTAGGGTCTGATAAGACTATTTTAAATTCAACCATTATCTCATTCTCCGAATATTTTTTATCCTGATCAAGGGGATACCGCAATCCCGTTTTTTGCCCTTTGAAGGGATACAGGTCCACAGCAAGGGTGAAAATCCTGAATTCTTTGACGGTCCACCTGCGCGGAACCATCCGGGAAGTACCAAGTACATTGGGCGGATATAATATTAAATACTACTTTCCCCAGAAGGGTTCTGCCCGCCGTTTCATTGATGTGAACTCCCCCAGCACTTCCTGTGTAGGGATCGGAAGATGGGCGAGCATTTCACGCTCGAGGACTTTTACATGGCGTTCAGGGATATCGACGTACAAGTCATCACCTACGTCGAGCTGCCGCCCGACGGTCGCCCCTTCAATCGAGATCGCAACTTCCTTTCCGGCTTCTGCCTCCCGGATCGCCTCCAGGTTATACTGGATGGACTTGAGATGACCGACCTTCCTCCCGTCTCGCTGGACGAGATTTACGTCGGTCCGGAGTACACCGCCAAGGACCCGGACACCCACCACTGCCGGGTTGCTCTGGCGGAATATACAATTGGGAAGGACCCTGATCTTTGCCGGCATCATGATCTGTTCGAACCGTTGTTTTTCCTGTTTACGTTTGAGCTCATCGCGCCAGGCAACGTAATCGTCCACGAGCTGGTAAATCACACGCCCGGAAAAAACCTGGATATGGGCATAGAGGGGGTCCTTGATCATCTCTCCCGCATCAGGAAGAATTGCGGTATTGAAACTTAATAAAACCCGGTAATAAGGGTTTTTTATCGTCCCAGTCCCAATGATATCATGACGACTGACCGGGCCGACACTGGCCTTCATTACCTCGATATTTTTATCAGTCAACTCTTTGCAGATCGCCTCGAGGGCACCGATAGTATCAGCCTTGATAACGAGTCCTTCCGGGCTGAGCTGGACATGGATATCCTCCATCTCACGCCTGATCTCTTCCATCGCCTCTGCGGGATCACCCCGGACGACGCGAATTGGTGAGCCGGCAATTACTTCCTCGAGGCCCGGTGCCGTCAATTTAATCCCGGCTGCTGCAGTGACGGCCCTGACACGCTCAAAGCGGTCTTCAACGAGAATCTCCTTCATCGGCCGGGGCTTAAGGAGGGATCGTACCTTCGTAATGATCGGGCCATCCTGCGTGGCAGCGGCAATCTCGTCACCGACCGAAAGCGTGCCGTCATACAGGATTACATCAAGTGTCGTTCCAACTCCCCGCTCTTCCTTCACTTCAAGCACGGTACCTTTTCCAGGCCCTTCGACAACCAGTGTAAGTGAGTCTTCCATGTACCGCTGGGCAAGCCCGATCATCACCATCAGCAGCTCAGCGATTCCCTCACCAGTATGTGCACTGACCGGGACTATCGCCAGGTTCCGCTGGAAATCATTTACCCGGTCAAACCGATCCGCAGAGAAATCCAGATCTGATAGCTTCCCCACAATTTCGTAGATCTTTTTCTCAAGGAACTCCTTCACGCGGTCATTCTGTTTTGAGACTGTCGCAGAAAACGAGTCCCCCTGGTTGGGTCTCCAGCCATGCAGCCGGTCAATCTTGGTCGCCGCAAGGACAAACGGGGTCTTGCAGGCACGAAGGATCTGCAGTGCCTCAATAGTCTGTGGCTGGAACCCCTGGTTAATATCTACGACAACGATTGCCATATCCGCAAGTGCCCCACCCCTGGCGCGCAGGGTGGTAAACGCCTGGTGCCCCGGAGTATCAATAAAAAGGAGTCCCGGGACATTGGTTGGGAGTTGGTCCATCGCACCGCTCATTAACCTGATGGCATCTATCGGGACCATTGTTGCGCCGATATGCTGGGTAATCGCACCCACTTCTGATTTCACTACGGATGAACCCCGTATCCTGTCAAGCAGGGATGTTTTCCCGTGGTCAACATGCCCGAGTACGCATACGATAGGTGTCCTGATTTTCTGACGCGTTGCCGTATTCACCACCCCTGAAACGATTGTTAGTAGGATTATGAAAGTGTTGAGAGCCAGGGCCCCGATAACGATCCGGAAAAGACCGCAGAAATTCGTGGTTTTCCCGCAGGTTCATCGGGTAGACAACAATTCATCACTCACTGCTATGTAATAGCGCATAGTGATTATTAAATAGTCTCTTTTATCGTACCCAGGCGGGTGTCACGGCAATTGCCATGTCTTGAAAACTATTGGACGGATAAGGAGTGTAAGATGCACCAGGTACAGCTCCACGGAACATCTTTCATTTGCAATTCCTGAAAAATACCATTGATTCATATCCGGGAACCCATTAGCCCCAAGCAGTTAGCTTAAGTATTTTCAATCACAATAGTAAGGAGGATATTTTGCCAGGGTGGGGTAGTTGGTTATCCTAGGGGACTGTGGATCCCCCGACCCGGGTTCGAGTCTCGGCCCTGGCCTAAATTATCACTAATTATTGTCTGATTTCTATTATTTCTTTGGATTGCCAATATTCTGGTGTCCCGATGGTGCCTCCTCCTCCAAATAAATTTACCCTGGAACGGTGCTGAATGGACCGCGGGGGTTTCATTAAGCCCCAAAGTTTATCCACCATTATTTCCGGAAAATACAGGATTCTGTCAGGTCATACCTCTTTTTTTACAATTACCGCCCGAAACAATGATACTCCTGCTGCAAGCAGGGTCAGCATCGCAGAAACCACCATGATCAGGGAAAATGCAGAAGAAAGGATTAATGGCCCAGCCAGGAGTACTGGCCCGGAATACCCCGCGTGGCTGGTACTGATTGATAACAGGATACTTGCGACTGACACACCGAGTGCCATCCCGAGATTCCGGACCGTTGCACTGACACTTGATGCGATACCGATTTTTTCAGCCGGCAGGGAACTCATGATCTCGGTATTATTGGGACTCTGGAACAGGACCATCCCAATTGTCATGGGGATAAATGCAAGCACGATCAGGAGCAGTTCCATCCTCGCAGAGAGGACTGCCAGAAGGAGCAGGGAGCCAGTCGTAACGGCCATACCCACGGCAGCATAATACGATGTGTAATGGGTGTCATAAAGCCATCCTGCCATAGGGGAGCCCACGACCATGATCACGGGGATTATCAGGAATACAAGACCGACCTGCGAGGGAGGGAGATTGAGGACACCCTCGAAATAGAACGGGCCCAGGATATTCACCATGAAGAGAGCAATGAAATATAACGCGGTGGCAAGGACGGGCAGGCTAAATGCAGGTACCCGAAAAATTGAAAGGTCCAGCAGGGGATTTGGCACCCTCCGCTCTGTGAGAAGGAAGATGACAAACGAAGCCAGGAATATACTTGTATAGAGTGCCACGGGCATGGTAAACGCTAAGTCCGAAGCAAGGGATGACAGCGCAAGCATTAAAGATACCATGAAGATGACCATGGTAACGGCACCAGTCCAGTCCATCCTGATATCTTTTCGGACAGGGCCGCCCGAGCCGAAATATTTCATTGCGACCGGTATCAGCACTGCACCGATCGGGACATTAATCAGGAAGATGTACTGCCATCCAAGCGTATCTACGAGAAACCCACCAAGTACCGGTCCCGCAATGCTGCCGATGGCGACGGTAGCGCCGACATACCCCATCGATTTTCCCTGCTCCCCCCGGGGGTATAGCTGGTAAATAATCGCACTCGAGATGGAGAATAGCATGGCCGCACCGGTTGCCTGGACAACCCGGAACAGGATCAGGATGGGCAGGTCCGGTGACAACCCGCAGGCAAGTGATCCGAGGGTAAAAACAACGAACCCGAGAATGAACATCCGCCCCCTTCCGACGTACTCCGAAACTCTGCCGAATATAAGAAGAAGACTTGTCAGCGTCACGAGGTATGCAGTTACGACCCATTGCGAGTACGTTACATCCACCCCGAAATAGGTTGTAACGGTCGGCAGTGCAATGTTTACCACGTTGCCGTCGAGGACTGCCATAAAAATAGCGGCAAAAACGATAAATGCCACGAATTTTGGCTTTTTTGTGTTCGGTAAGGCAGGAATGGCAGGGTGGGACATGCGACCTTATAACTTCTCCTCCATCCGGGTTTATAGTTTCAGGATTGCCTGGCTTTGGGTGCAGCGACCCGTTATGAGAACAACGAGTCCTGATGTAAAACAGCAAAAATGATTGAGGGAAAACCATTTGCATAAAAATTCAGGATAAGGAGGGGGAAATCAATGGATTTAATTGATTTCCCCCGTTTCTTTCCAGAACTCGTACTCGTGGGTCCAGATATCCTTGTTTTTGAGGACAAGGTTTTTCATATATTCAGCCCGTTCCTTGTGCAGTTTCTCCTGCTCAGGAAATTCCTCGGCGTTGATGATGGCATCTGCGAGAACAGTTCCCAGCTCATAAGCCTCTTTCTCGCTGTTTGTGATCGCTTCCGGGTTACCAAGAATATTCACACCAACCAGGCCCACGGTCGTTACACCCATCTGCTGGAGTGAGCGGTTAAGATAGGCGGCAACTTCTTCTGCACCGGAACCACCTGCAGTGGAGACCGAACAGCCATACTTTCCCGAAAGCATCTGGCAGTGGATCACGTCAGCCATCCGATCGAAGACCACCTTGGTCTGGGCCGTCACGTTATTGATATAGTTCGGTGAACCAAGGACAATCCCGTCTGCATAAAGGATTTTTTCAAGCAGTTCCGGGTAATCATCAGCATTGATGCATTCCCCTTTCACAAAGCAGACACCGCAGCCGGTACAGAAATTAATCTCTCGTTTGGAGAGGTCAATACATTCGATATCCGCACCCGAATCCGTCGCACCTTCAAGCACCTTCATCACAAGGCGAAGTGTCTGGCTGTTTCTCCCACGTGGGCTCCCATTGAGACCGATAATATTCATACTCACCCTCCCGATCTTGTTCCTTTAACCCGGTTTACCGCCGTCCATTAATAGGTTCTGGTCCGGTTGTTCCGGTTAAGGTCCAGGGATTGGAGACCAGGCTCATTCTTTATGGACCGTCCTGATACTGGAGCACAACCT
>JAPKXR010000188.1 GCA_026394715.1 Methanomicrobiales archaeon
TTCGCAGAGCCCGGCAGAAGTTGGCTTGTTCTTATACTGTACGTTGTGCCGTCGGTTGTCACCGTTACATCGCCATTCAGGTAGGTGCGATACACAGCAGATCCCACCTGGGCCAGGCGACCCAATGTCGCTGATGTCGGATGATCTTAGGAATTCCCGGCCCCGACTTCGATGACGTTGGTCTTCGGTTGGACTTTGGAAAAGAAGACGGAGCTGGATGACGTGGCGCTGCCGCAGTGCCCGACCTTGAGAATGTCGACCGGTACCCCCACATTCTTACGGTGAAGGAACTGGAACAGCGATTAAAGAATAATCACTACCTAAATAGTAACGTTGTCAATGAGAGTGTTGCGTATAACAGAGGGTTAATCCTGAAAGTCCGGGAAATAATTAAGATGATAGATGATGATGGTTGGTACCTGGTTGTAATGAAAAGCAGTCATCGACAGTACAAGCATCCGGAAAAACCAGGGCGGATTACCATAGCCGGCCACCCCGGTGATGATCCCGCACCAGGGAACACTTCATAGCATCTATAAAACCGGGCTCAAATGGAAAGGTGAAAAATTGCACAGGTTCCTTATTGTGATCGAGAAAGCAGAGAACAATTATTCAGCATATTCCCCTGATCTTCCGGGTTGTGTCGCAACAGGAGCAACCCGGGAGGAGACGGAGTTGGTCATGCATGAGGCGATTGAACTCCACGTCCATGGACTCGTCGAAGACGGAATGCTGATCCCGAGATCTCATTCATCGGCCTCCTATGTAGCAGTACAGGAATGACGTAGCAGGGGTAATGATGGGGGATCATTTGGGTAATCTGAAGAGACCTCATGACCACCATCAAGATTTTTCACTGGATCGCCCCACTATCCGCAAAAAGTCAGAAAAACGTCATTTCGCGGTTGAAATACTGGTTTTTGGGGGATCCGTGAAAAGGCTGCAACCCATTATAAGGCTATATTTCGGTTAGATTTGGGATAAATCGCCCAATTTAGCCGTATTCCGCATCAACCCTAATCGGAGCCAAATGCGGGCGATTTAAACGAACGAGAATGGATTTTACGAGTTGGGGCGGGGTGTGTATACCCCGGTAGCGCTATCGTTTCGATAATTCGGGCGTATAATAGAGGGATTTCATGATTTTGGGGTAACGTAGGTAAGCCAGGGGGACCTGCAGGTGTTGTTGGATGACTAACCCGACCTGGATTTTCCGGATTTGTTTAGCTTTGTGGCTGTTGGCTCTGGATGGGCATAGGATCGATGAGCTTCGGTGTCCCCATTTTGGCGGGGATCGGTACGACTACCGAGCTCGGGTATGCGAACTCGATTTGGTAAGGACTACATGGCCAGCGGTCGGTTCAACATCGGTGAGGACGTAACGGTGGACGTCGTTCGCGAAGACGTTTGATGTGGTGGGGTAGAGGGCGGGGAATCGATACCAATCCCATTTTTGTAGTATTTCTTCTGGTACCAGTAACGTTTAGCGGGCTGTTGTGGTTGACGATCTTCCCCCCGTTGTGGCAGATTCACGATTGATCCTGCCCTGCAGCATTCCCCTGCCTGAAGATGGACCCTTGGATTATTTCAGATCGAAGATTTGAAAACAAAAAGACATTGTATTTTTCCGGAAGATTACCCAAACTATTTTATCCATGTGTAGTCAGGTTGGTATTAGGAGAAGGGTGTGAGGAATGGTTCACTATCTGATAGATATCCGCCTGATGGGATCCGTGAAACACCAGATTAACACGTTAAGCAACCAGTTATCCGGGAAATTTAATCTCGGAGACAAACGGGTAATCCCGCATATTACCCTGGTCGGGCCTTTTTCAACCCGGAATGAAGAAAAACTCGTCGAAGATTTCACAAGAATATGTAACGACCAGAAAGAAATCCCGAAATATGAGGTCGGGGGTTACGGGTTTTTTGATGAGACAAGGGTCGTTTTTGTTTCGATTACTCCCAACGAGACCTTAAAACAATTCAGGTACCTGCTGTCGCGGGCAATATCCCCGTACTGCTCATTACGAAACTATGACCTGGATCCGGCCGAAGAATTCATGTTCCACTCGACACTCGCCATGAAACTTGACTGGCTCACCTTCCAGAGAATAAAATGGTATTTTCGGGGGAAGGAAAAAGTCATGTACCGGCACCAGCCGATCCGGGTAACATTGCTTCGGAACTCAAAAATTGTCTGCGAATATGATTTTATCCAGGAGAAGATGCTGAGCCGGTCACAGGCCCTGAGCAAGGCAACACGGATGCGTGATTATAATATTCTTAAGTTGTGGGCTGACGGGAGTTGGGAATCAGAGTACAAACGGCCGTGATTTCCGTGAGGGCCCCCAAATAGCTTCCGGCGGGGGATATTTCGAATTTTTTTTTCTTCGTTTGGGTTTTTTCCCGCCGGCATTCTTTTCTCGTCCGATAAAAAAAGGTGGAGAAGGAAGGGTAGGTTGGGGCGTTTGCGATTGGGAGGGCGTGTCGTCCGGGTCATATTTCACCTCGCTGTTCATCGACATTATAATCATCAGTTATACTTGAAGCCCTGAGTTTTTCGAGTGAATATATTAATGTGTTGATATGAATTATTTATGTATATGACTCAAGGTGGCAGTTTATCCCTGCGAAATTTGGTGGGTTCTTTTATCCTGGTTATTCTTTGTGTAGGGGTATGTACCTGTTTTATTCCCATGGTACATGCAGATCAGGCATTGGTAGAGATTCAACCCATTGTATTAGATCGCAACGTCTCTCTTATCGATTACCCCGGTATCATCACCGGTGGCGGTAAGGGATATTACCTGGTCCATTCGAACGTGGAAGGAGCGGACGTCTATTTCAATAATGACTGGCACGAGGGGAAAATTGTGAACGGTACCCTGCTTGTTGAGACCTGCCTCAGCTGTACACCTGTCTGGACATACACCGTCAAAAAATGTGGGTATCTCTCCCTGAAGCAGAACAATACCCGGTACCCGGGCCAGGACGAGGTTATTGACCTGTATGCCAATCTCACCAGTCCCAGGGAACCACTGATTGCCGATTTCAACAGCAATGTAACGACCGGTACTGTTCCGTTCGCTGTCGGGTTTACCAGCCATTCTATTGGCGTGGTGGAGACCTGGAACTGGAGCTTTGGCGATGGGACTTATTCAGATGAAAAGAGCCCGGTACATATCTACACCTCCAAGGGGGCTTATACGGTCAGTCTTGTAGAGACGAACAGTGCCTGTCAGAATAGTACCAAGGTCAAAAAGGATTACATTACCGCAGGTAATGCACCTCAAAATACGTTCCTCGCCGATTTCACCGTCTCACCCGTGGCCGGAATTGCACCACTGACGGTGAAATGTACCGATAAGTCTACCGGAAAACCGACCTTGTTAGTCTACGATTTCGGGGATGGGACGAATGTGACGGGACCAAATCCAACACATACCTACAGGTTTCCCGGCATTTACTCAATTACCCTGTCAATTATGAAATATAACACCACGACAAATTCCATCATGGGAAGTGTAGCCACAAAACCGGGTGTCATTACCGTCGGAAGTGTTCCGTTCATACAACCGGTCGCTAAATTCAGGGCATCGCCGGTAACAGGAAAGGCACCCCTGAAGGTCACATTCACCGATCAGTCAATAGGGTCCCCAATCTTCTACAGTTATAATTTCGGTGATGGCATTTATGGGACCGGGAAGGACCAGGTCCATACATACCAGTTCCCCGGGACCTATACCGTTACCCTGACCGTCATGAAAAATAATGCTGCAAATGCTTCCATGGTCGCTAGTTCGTCCGTCCAAAAGGACCTCATTGTTGTGACAAACCTGCCTGAGCCACCCGTGACGATATGTAACCAGCCATACGGCTTATGCACGATTGCAAAGTGCGAGCCCCTGGAATCGGACCCGACCAAGGCGATCTGCAACTGCTTCGTAGAGAACGGGGTCTCTGCGGGTCTAACAAGCTGCGGTGAACGGCAACCGATTGGCATGTACCAATCTGCAACCGGCGGGTGGATGATCTCGGCAGGAGCCCTGTTTGGTAAAATCACCTCGACCTACTCCTTTATCAATTCGCTGCCGAAGGATGAAGGCAAAATTCCCAACCGTTACATCGACCCCAACTATACGGGGAACCTCATTTTAAAATCCTGCAATAACCCCGTCTGGGCAGACTGTCTCGATATGAAATGCGTGGTCCCTTCAGCGAATCCCCTTGATAACATAAGCGTGGACCATAAGGCCGCGGACTACGCGGTCTGTGAATGTGAAATGGTACGAGACAACCCGTTATATTATATGGCTACATCAGGAGGCGAGGAGAGCTGCACTGATCCGGGGCTCTGTGGGCAGTATATCTGGTCAGCGGCCTACATCGATAAGACGAACGCGGGGATCAAAGCGCTCAAGGCATATCTCGCTGCACATCCCAACCAGGACCCGGCGCAACAATATACGATGCCGATTTGCGAGGCTTGTGGAAACAAAACCTGAATTACTATTTTTTGTTGTTAGTACCGGAAAAGTGCCAGGACCTGGGATGTCGTTTTCACGAACGGCGATTTTGGATAACCGAACTGATACTCGGCGCAATGCAGTATCACGAAGAGAGCACTTGTTCAATAGAATAGTACCTTTTTTTGCGACTTGAAAAGACTAAAAATTTGTATATCCGCCAGCTTCTCGCAGGATTAACGGGACTGCTGTTCCTTGCCGGGACCAAGATGAAACGGCCGGGAAGGAAATATTAAAGACGCGAAATTTAAAAAAACTCCCTCCTACCATCACGTCCCTTTCCTCGTGTCCATTTCTGATCGTTCACGTTCCGGGTCTCATCAGTTCACGTATCATGCCCTGGTTTTCCATGGTGCCCGAAAAGACTTCGTTGCGGTACTCTTCGTCATCTCCCGGCATCTCTTTGTGGGTACCCGGGTTTGATGACCGGCAAGTAAAAATTTAAATGAGAGCTCTTTCGGGGTGGAAACGGTCGCGTTTTTGGAATCCTGAAAATGATAAAACGAGAAAAAGCCCGGTAATAGGGTTAAAAACGATGAAATCACTGTAAATAACCCTATTATCTTTCAAAACCAAACGGGCGCAAATCCGACCGATTTAAACGAACAGGGGCGGAAGATATCATGTTGGGTGGGGTAAGAATACCAGTTTCTGTGGTATTCATAGTAAAGCAGGGTCAAAATAAGACACATGTAAAAAGCATAAATCCTGTTTTCTTAAAATATGCTCAAAACACCTTTAGTGAATGATGCGGGTCTTCAGTATTTCCCGAATGGGGAGGTTCTTTGTACCTGACTGAACCGTTCGTTACGAAAAAATGCCAGGACCATTGAATGTTCATGAAAATTTATCTAATGTTGTACTGGGAGATTTGATCCTGTTGTAACAATTTATTTTTTTAAGGGCGTTTACTATCGCAAACCGTCCTCGCCCGTGTGCTTCACCCAATTGGGCAACCATCTTCGCTTTAGTCATTCCTTTGTCAGCAAGCTGCAAAAATCCCTCTTTCAGGCGCTGTATCTCCTCGTCTGTCCACGGGGTCCCAAAATTTTCAAGAGTGCTAACCGTTGGATTTCTCAAGTCTGAAATAAGACCGCCTGGATTTAAGGTCTCGATCTCTTTGCTTTTCGCATCGAACATCTGCCTGGAGATCTCAAATCCCGTCGCCCGCCGGTTAAGACCGATTGCGACGTTTGCGGTGGAGAATCCACCAAGGAAGAAATCGCAGACAAGGTCACCTTCATTACTGCTGTACTGGATCATTTTTATGAGCAGTTTAGTCGGCAATTCATTCTTGTTCTTCGCCTGGCCGGGTTTATATTCCCGGTTGATCATCCAGACATCTTCCCGGTCGAAGTTATTGAGTGATTTTCCTTCCTCCGTTTTTTCATCGAGGCCATACCGGCATTCGAGATTAAATGTCCGTACCCCACCGGGCTTTTCGTAAAAAAGGATGTGATAATGAGATGAAACGTATTTTTGACGGGTAAATACACCGAAATTATATTTCCAGATCACATGGTTGATCTCGCGTAAGCAGGTCGTCCGCAATGCATTAAGGATATCGACCAGGTTGGTGTATCCCGATACGATGTAGAGCGATCCCCCTGGTCGCAACACGCGTTCTGCTTCTTTTATCCACGCGGTGCTGAAATCTGCATACTCCTTTTGCGGGATTTCAACATAACCCCCGATAACAAACTCTTCATTCCTGTTGTAATGTTTGTGCAGCTGGTCTCCCTTAATTCCATACGGTGGATCGGTGATCAGTAAGTCAACCGAGTTATCCGGGAGATATTCCCGGGCCCCGGTAACGCAATCACCGTTATAAAATATGTTGTTCTGGAGTGAGGCCTGTTTCATTGTTCATCCGGGGTTATCGAAGATGTAGTAATTCTTGAGCGAAATAGTCGGGTGATTATCGTATGTGGTAATAACTAAAAAAATGGTGCTGGCCCGGCCCTGATGAAAGGTGAATCAGGAATGCAATGGTCGCTTCGGGTTTCCCCAGGTTTAGCTTGAAAACTTCACAGTTTTAATGTGGTTTGCCTGATGTGAACATCAATAGTGTTTCATTTTTTCATTTGCTTTTCAGGGTCGGAAAATGGGTAGAGGGCCGGTTCTCATAATTCAAGTGTTTCAGTGACTAAAAATGTTATCAATTGTTGTCAGTACAATGGGGAGATTTTTGATAATTGACCAGTAGTTATTTTATGATTCCGGATTAACGTTACAATATTTGTGTAATCCGAAAATAAAGCGGTAAAAAAATGACAATGTGATCAGATACTGTTCAGATGCCAAAAAATCGTTGGTTGGTATTTGGTGTATCTGGCAGGAGAACGAACATGGTACATACAACACGCATAATTGTTATCGGCATTATCATCGGCATATGCCTGCTGGTCCCGCCTCTCGCTGCGGTCCACATCCCGACCGTCAGTGAAGGTCTCCTTTCAGGGGCGGGATGCTATGGTGGCGTATATCTTGGCGGGAACATGGGGACGATCGGCCCGAATAACTTTAAGAACAGTAATCTGGATCAACATCTCTATGAGACGCAATTCCTGGACCACCCTGGTACCTTTGGGGAAACGGTATCCGGTGGCCTGGATTCGATAGATACGGGGATGGGATCCTTCCGTGCATCGGCGGACGCAATAAATAACGGGTCCGGTGCAAAGCAGGTCATTTTCTCACGGTATTACCTGATGAATTTCTACCCGGACAATAATTACGGGAAAATCGCATATACCGCCTGCCCGGGTCCCGACGTATGGGCTGAAAAAGTCATTATGCAGGGTGGAGTACCGATGATTGCACTAGCACCCTACAACGGGCAGATCCTGTCATTGTCTAATACGTACCCGAATGGAGAAACCGGAAGTCAGATCCTCACCGACCTGGCCACAAAATTACATGCTGTTTCAGACCGGCATCAGGATGCATCGGGGAAAAATGCGACCGTCCTGATCTGGCTGGCCCCCGAGTTCAATGCGTACAGTGAAGTTGACCCTGAAAGCAATGACACGGTTGACAGCCCGGCGAAACAGGCATTCCGTCAGTGGTTCCGGGATTCGTACACGCTTATCCACCAGGCAGGCGGGGACAACATCCAGGTGGTCTGGGCTGGAACTGTCGCACCAACGAAGGACGCCCGGAAAGTCTACTGGCCGGGGAATGATAACAACCTGCAACAGCTCCCCAATGATTCAGTTGACTGGGTAGGGATGACCTGGTACTCCTGGTCGGGCGGGCCCACCACTCTCTCCAGTATCAAGGGATTTTACGACTTTTACGCGAACGAGAGAGGCCATCCGTTCATCTTCACCGAGACGAGCAGTGACGGGCAGGGTGATCCGGTACTGGAGGAATCGCTCAAAATCTCCCATGTGACAGAGGTCTATAACCCGGGTAACCTCTCGTCTGTCTACCCGAACATCAAGGGGATCATCTGGTTCAATGTGATTAAGGAAGAGGGAAAAAGCGGAAGTGATCCAACACTTGTAATGAAGAATTTCCTCATTCCTGACGGGCAGTACCTCGATAATGGAATTGATGTACCGGGACTGATCTACTCTGCATCAGACCCCTCGAAACAGAAGAAAATGCTCCCCCTCTATCCCGGTGTGGTCAATGACCCCTATTTCATTTCCGCACCGGTTACCCTCACATCTTCCCCGTACCAGACATCGGACCGGATGACACTCCTGCCTGGATGGAACTTTGTTTCAACACCAAAGAGACTTGCAGCAGGGTTCAATACCGGTACGATATTCAGTAGTGTGAATATGGGGGGCCATTCTGCCTTTATGTGGGACGGCTCACTAAGCCCGGCCCGGTGGGTGATGGTCACTGCAACAACACCAATACAGCCGTTATATGGTATCTGGATCTATTCGGTTTCAGAAACCGTGGTCAATTTAAACGTTGATACCACAAACCCGATGGTTATCCCGCCATCGCGTGCCCTCCCGGCGGGCTGGAACACGATAGGTTTCACGGGATCAACCCCGACATCAGCACGGAACACGTACCTTTCAGTCCAGCCGACGTGGGTGAACTCCATGGGATTTGGTGCAGCAACCCAGCGGTATGAACCGACCATCTTTAATGGAGACCCGGGTGAGTCCACACAATTGTACCCGACGAAGGGTTACTGGCTCTACATGAGGGGTCCGGGGAATCTCGCGGCGATCGGTGTATAACGATAACTCAATTTTCTTTTTTAGAAATGGACCCGGCGGTCAATGGTCTTCGTATCCCGGACGGTCTCTATCGCAGTCCTTGAGGATGATCCCGGTCAAAATAATGGGATGGCGATAGAGGGGTCCCGTCGTTAAACCCTGCAGACCTGACCGTTGCGGCAGGAGTGAACGGTCAAACAAGTTACCCGAACGCTTGGTCTCACCTGGCACCGGCAACCGATTGACCTGTCGGATACCGTCCCGATTCCGTCCGGATACTATCCCGACCTGATGTGCAGGACCCTTTTTTCACGAGCCCGGGTGCTATTTCGTGAACGGGTTACCTGCCTGGCATGGCCCCTGATCCCCCCGGTACCACGATACCACGGGGCCCCGAATTTGTTCAGAAATCGTCATTCATCCGGCAGAATACTGGGTGCCATGGTGCACGGGGCCAGAATATCTCTACCCTGAACCGGGCACGTGAGAAAAGATCAATGCCCGCGAACGATCCTGTCCTGATTACCGGGATGTAACGGGACATGGAGGTGTTGGTACAGGATATTACAATGCCAAATATTATTGCATCAGAAGTCAGATAGGACAATAGAATGGCGCCTGCGATCCGTGTCCTCTATGTCGATGACGAACAGGGCCTGCTTACAATTTCCAAGCTCTTCCTTGAGAGAGACGGGTCTTTTACTGTCGATACCTGTACGTCCGCAAGAGAGGCACTCACGCGTCTGAAAACGGAGCGGTATGACGCGATCGTTTCAGACTACCAGATGCCGGAGATGGATGGGATTGGGTTCCTCAAGCAACTCAAAATATCGGGGAACACCACACCGTTCATCATCTTCACAGGAATAGGGCGTGAAGAGGTGGTCATCGAGGCGCTCAACGAGGGGGCTGATTTTTATATCCAGAAAGGCGGCGATCCCAAGTCGCAGTTCGCCGAGTTGTCCAACAAGATCTGTTACGCCGTAACGCGGAGGCAGGTGGAAGACGAGCTCTCCGAATCACAGAAGAGGACTGCAGAGATTATTGAATTCCTACCCGATGCGACATTTGCGATCAATACAGAAGGGGTGGTGATCGCCTGGAACCGTGCGATGGAGATCATGACGGGGGTAGAAAAGGAAAAGGTCCTCAATAAAGGGAACTATGAGTACTCTCTCCCGTTTTATGGTGAACGCAGGCCGGTCCTTATTGACCTCGTCCTGGACCCCGATGAAAAGGTGTCCGGGAAGTACCCTTTCATCTGGAAAGAGGGAACCAACACCATCTCCGAAATATCCATCCCTCATTTTCATGACGGCAGGGGGGCATATCTCTGGTTCACTGCGTCCCCACTCTATAATTCGCAAGGGGTTCTTTCCGGTGCGATAGAGTCCATACGGGATATCACGGAACAGAAGCGGGCGGAAGATGCGCTCGTGGAGAGTGAGGTACGCTACCGTCATGTTGTCGAGGACCAGACCGAGTTCATCTGCCGTTTTCTCCCGGATGGGACACACGTTTTTGTGAACGAGGCATACTGCCGCTATTTCGGGATAAGCCGGGACGATATCCTTGACACACGGTTCCTGCCTGCTATTCACCCAGATGACCGGGGGCTGGTGGCCCGGCTCTTCGCATCCCTCACCGTTGATCAGCCACTGATGACAATCGATCAGCGGACCATCATGCCTGATGGCAGCACCCGGTGGCAGCGGTGGGTTGACCGTGCGATCTTCCATGCGAACGGCACCCTGAAGGAGTACCAGTCCGTCGGCAGGGATATTACCCGGACGAAACAGGATGAGGAGGCCCTCCGGGAGAGCGAGGAGAGGTTCCGCACTCTTCTCGAACAGGTGCCGTCTGTTGCCGTGCAGGGATACCTCCCGGATTATACCGTCGTGTACTGGAACGAGGCAAATACCCGCATGTACGGGTACACGGCAGAAGAAGCGATAGGACAAGACATCCGCGAGCTGATTGTACCCGTTCCGGCACGTGACGAGGTGACAACCGCAATCGCCCGTATGGCAGAGACGGGTATCCCGGAGCCGTCAGCGGAACTAGAACTGCTGCACAAGGACGGTTCCTTAGTGCCGGTATTCTCGAGTCATGCGGTCGTAAAAATTCCCGGGAGGAGCACGGTCCAGTTCTGTTTCGATGTCGACCTTTCCGATCGGAAAAAGGCGCAGGATGCCATCCGTGAAAGCGAAGAACGGTACCGGAATGTGGTGGAAGACCAGACTGAGTTCATCTGCCGTTTTACTCCGGATGGGACATTCGTTTTTGTGAACGAGGCATACTGCCGCTATTTCGGGATAATCCGGGATGAAATCATCGGTACCCGGTTCCAGCCGGCTATTCACCCTGATGACCGGGGGCTGGTGGCCCGGCTCTTCGCATCCCTCACCGTTGATCAGCCACTGATGACAATCGATCAGCGGACCATCATGCCTGATGGCAGCACCCGGTGGCAGCGCTGGGTTGACCGTGCGATCTTCCATCTGAATGGCACCCTGAAGGAGTACCAGTCCGTCGGCAGGGATATTACCGGGCGCAAGAAGGTGGAAGAGGTGCTGGCGGAGAGTGAGGCAAAATATCGCTCCCTTTTCACGATGATGCGCCTGATGTGTGACAACGTGCCCGACATGATCTGGGCGAAAGACCTTGAGAAGCGGTATATCTTTGTCAACAAGGCCATCTGCTTGGATCTGCTCAACGCTGCCGATACCGATGAGCCGGTCGGGAAGAATGACCTGTTCTTTGCTGAGCGGGAGCGGGCATGTCATGCGGATGATCCGGGATGGCATACGTTCGGTGAGATCTGCCGGGACACTGACCAGGTAACCATGGATGCGGGCACACCGCAACAGTTCGATGAGTACGGAAATGTGCAGGGGGACTACCTGTTCCTGGATGTCCGCAAGGCGCCGTTTCTTGATGAGCATGGGAAGATGATCGGGACGGTGGGCTCTGCACGGGATGTCACGGTATCGAAACTACTGGAAGTGGCGCTGCATGAGAGCGAGTCTTTTAACCGGGGGCTTGTAGAGAACCTGCCCGATTACATCGCGGTATATGGTCAGGACGGAAATCTCCTTTATGTGAACCCTGCATCAGTGAAAGGACTGGGATACGATGCAGATATGTTGATCGGCACGCATGTGCTCTCCTATGTCGCCCCGGAGTACCGCGATACGGTAACTGCCAAAATGGCCACCCGTTGGAGAGGCGGTGATAAATCCCCCTATGAGATCGACATCGTCGTAAAGAACGGGCTCCGGAGATCGGTGATTGTGAAAGCAACCCCGATCCAATACAAGCACAATTCCGCCGTTCTCCTCCTCCTCATTGATATTACGAAACGTAAAATGGCAGAAGATGTAACCCGCCGCAGCGAGGAGAAGTACCGCGAAATTTTTGAACATTCGGTAACAGGGGTATTTCAGACTGCACCCGGTGGTCGGATTATCAACGTAAACGAGGCGTTTGCCCAGATGTACGGGTTTTCTGATCCTGCACAAATGTTAGCCGCCGATCTGCATGTAGGCAGTCCACCCTATGCCATTTTGGAAGACCGGCAGGAACTGCTCCGTATTCTTGAAGAAAAAGGGATGGTGGAGAATTATGTAGCCCCGCACCTCAAACGGGACGGGACCAAATTCTGGGCCTCGATAAATGCACGGACTATCCGGGACGCGGATGGTTCCGTGCTCTTTTATGAAGGGACAATCGTTGACATCACCGAACGAAAGGTGGCGGAGGATGCACTCCGACAGGCCAATAAAAAGCTCAACCTGCTCACCGCCATCACCCGCCACGACATCAACAACCAGCTTACCGTGCTGCAGGGATACCTCACACTTATGGGGCAGGAACACCCCGATTCCACTCACAATGAATATTTCGGAAAGATTTCAACCGCTGCACAGCGTATCTCTGCCATGATCCAGTCTACCAAAGAGTACGAGGAGATCGGTGTTCATGCCCCTGCCTGGCAGGACTGCCGCACACTCGCAGGCACTGCGGTAAAGCAGGCCACGGCTGGGCAGGTAATGGTGAAGAACGATCTCCCGGCCAGCGCAGAAGTGTTCGCGGACCCGCTGGTTGTCAAGGTCTTTTACAACCTGGTGGACAACGCGGTGCGGTACGGGGGGAAGATCACGACCATCCGGTTCTCAGCCCTGGAGTCTGGTGATGCACATCTCATCGTGTGCGAGGATGATGGTGTGGGTGTCGTTGCAGAAGATAAGGCGAAGATCTTCAACCGCGGCTTTGGGAAGAACACCGGGCTTGGTCTGGCACTGTCCCGGGAGATCCTCTCCATTACCGGTATCACAATTACCGAGACCGGTGAGCCGGGTAAGGGTGCACGGTTTGAGATGGTGGTGCCAAAAGGGGCATGGCGTATGGCCGGAAATGGTCTGCCATGACCGGCGACGTACCTGGACGAAGAAACGGGCTACGCACCCGGAATTTCATGGTCCTTTTTTTTGTAATAATGGTCGTGATGATCCTTGCATCCAGTTACGTCTATTACCAGAATTACGAGAAGAATTACAAGCTGGAAATAAATCGCCATTTGACCGCTGTTTCGGATTTGAAAGTAAAAGAACTGGTGGACTGGAAAACAGAGCGGATGGTTGACGCCGGGATTTTTTTCCATAACCCCCTGTTCTCATCGCGGTTCCGGCACCTGGTGAATGACGAGAATGATACTGAAACGAGAGGTGAGCTCCGGGCATGGCTGGAAAAAGAACTCGTGTATACCCAGTACAGCCGGGTTTACGTAATGGATACTGCCGGAACGCTCCGCATGTCGGTCCCCGACACACAAAGGCCGGTTGCAACAGTCGTGGTCCAACAACTACCCGGGGTCCTTGTCTCCGGGAACACCACAATTCTTGACTTCTACCGGGATGACAATGATCAGAAGGTCTACCTCGCCATCATCGTTCCCATCTACGACGACCAGGAACGTGGGCAGCCACTCGGGTTCGTTGCGTTCCAGGTTGATCCGGAAAAATACATCTACCCGTTTATCCGTGAGTGGCCCGGGCCAAGTGCGTCGGCGGAGACCCTGATCGTCCGCCAGGAGGGCAACGAGGTAGTCTATCTCAATGACATCAGGTTCAGCAATAATTCCGCCCTCAAATTACGGGTCCCGTTAGACCGGAAAGAATTGCCTGCCGTAAAAGCAGTGCGTGGCGAGGTGGGGATGGTCGGGGGTACCGATTACCGGGGGGTACCGGTCATTGCGGCTATCCGGGACGTCCCCGGTACCCCGTGGTTCCTCATCACCCGGATGGATACTTCGGAAATGAATGGTCCACTCATGGAGCAGCTGCTCATCCTTGCGATAATTGTTGCGATCCTTCTCATTAGTATCGGGACTGGTATTGTCATTATCTGGCGTGAAGAGACCACCCTCATCGACATGGAGATGTACGAGTCGGAAAGGGCGGTGCGGAAGGAACGCGAAAAGGCCCGTTCTTATCTTGAGATCGTGGGGACGACCGTTATCGCCATTGGTGCTGACCAGGCGGTGATCATGGTCAACCCTGCCGGGTGCCGGCTGCTCGGGAGGATTGAAGAAGAAATCCTCGGAAAGAACTGGTTTGATACCTTCCTGCCCGAACGGGTGCGGGATACGAGCAGGGAGCTATTTGTCCGGATGGTGAGCGGAGCGATGGACCTCCCCTGGCAGAGTGAAAACGTCATCGTAACGGCAGGCGGTGAGGAACGCCTGGTTACCTGGCATGTATCCCCCATCCACGGTGAAGACCGGGTGATTACCGGGACCCTCTGGTCCGGGGAAGACATCACCGAGCGCAAACTCGCTGAAGACACCCTGCAGCGGGTGAACCAGAAACTTAACGTGCTCTCCCAGCTGACGCGGAAAGACTTAACCAGCCAGATATTTATCCTGAACAGCTACCTCGAGCTGGCAAAAAGTCAGTTATCCGGGCAGGAAGAGGTTATTGAGACCTTAAACCAAGGTGTGGTGGCGGTCAGGCTGATTAACGAGACCGTCGAATATTCGAAGGACTACCAGGACATGGGTGCAAAACCCCCAACATGGCAGAACGTGAAGATGGCGTTATTGTTCGGGCTCTCCCATATCTCCATCAGCGAAATCAGGCATAGCCTTGAGACGGAAAATCACGAGATATTTGGCGATCCCCTGCTGGACATGGTGTGCCAGCGCCTCTTCGAGAACTCAGTGAAGCACGGCGACCATGTCACCCGGATCCGGGTCTGGCACATGGTGGCTCCTGACGGGGTTACGATCGTTTTTGAAGATGACGGCATCGGGATCCCCCGAAAGAAGAAGGAGCAGATCTTTTTACGTGGTGACGCGGCCGCCCATGCCTCGATGCGGAGTCTCATCTTTGTACGGGAAATCCTTGATATTACCGGCATCACCATCATCGAAAACGGCGAACCCGGGAAGGGGGCAAGGTTCGAGCTGAACGTGCCTAACGGTTCATTCCGGTTTGCAGGGACGGGGCCAGGGGAAGAGCGTTAAAGGCAATTTTACAAAAAAAAGGGGGTCGTTTTGTTCCAGATATCGGGGGACTTTTCTTTGCTGTAAAAGACCCGTGGGACCCCGGGGCGGCAGGAGGACCGAATGAACAACGAGGTCATTAATCTTACTATTTTTAAGGAATGGGTCGGGCTTTACAGACGCCCGGGGCCCCGGGACATGGAACTCATATACCTGGTTTGGGCCATCGGTTTTTTTCGCGGCCGTGTGCCTGACCAAATTTATTGACCCCTGGGTTACGGGAGGGACAAACCGTTCTCTGAGCCCGTCACCCCTGTCCGTAAGGTCGAATCATTAAAAGATATTCTGAAAAAAGATGATGTGACGGGGTGTTCAATCTGCGGTAATCCGGTCGTAGAAAACTGCTGCGAGCACCGCGCCAATCACCGGCCCGATAATATAAATCGGGAACAAAAACCAGAGATTCGGGCCACCCAGGGCCCAGTCCATGATATACGGCCCGAATGTCCTGGCCGGGTTGAGTGATGCCCCGGCAATGTTCCCCGTCGCCGTGATCATGCCTGCCACCGTAAGGCCGATGATGAGCCCGGCGAATCCTGGCGGGGCCTGCTTGTCCACCGCAACACCCATGATCACCAGCATCAGCACAAACGTCGCGATTGCCTCGACAAGGATCGCCTGCCCGTACCCGATCCCGGGAAACGGAGTGGTTGCCCCAAGTCCCCCGATTGTAACTGCAGCCATCCCGATCGTCAGGAAAAAGAGCAGGCTCCCGATGGCAGCCCCGATACACTGGGCAACCACGTACGCAGCGGTGTCAACGCCGGGGAAACGTTTCGTTACCCAGAGTGCAATAGTCACAGCCGGGTTGATATGCGCCCCGGAAACACGGCCGAGTGAGTATATCACTGCTGCAATGACAATACCAAATGATATCCCGATTGCAAACCAGTCGGCTAACCCTCCGAGCATGCCAATCCCGATGTTGAAACTGGTTGCCGGTTTTAATCCGTTCGCAAGCATCAGCGTGATTGCCGCGGCCCCTGCACCGAAATACACGAGGAGCATCGTACCAACGCCTTCTGCAATACTACGGGAAGCCAGTGATGCCATTATTTTCCATCCCCATACGCCGCATTGCAGTCCGGGCAGAGCATTCGTGGCATCTTATTCGGCAGTTTTTTCGATGGAAGCGGGTAACCTCCTTCCCAGACATCGACTTCTTTTCTGATTGTATGCTTCATACAGGTCGCCATACCGCAGGCAACACACACTGCCACGGCATCAGTATCCTTTCCTTCTTTTGCACAAACGTAACATTTCATGTTTTTTCACCCCGAATCCCGGTACCGGGACCATAACGCTCCCTTTCACTGGCAGGAGCGGTGCCGGAAATCCATCGGCGCAGCCGGGGCACCGTCCTTGCAGGTCTGTACCGGATCAGCTGCGATTACTTTGTTTAGTGTGATAATCTTTGGCATTAAGGTTGCGGTTACCGGTCCGGCTGAAAGTCAGCCACGGGTAACCGGAGAGCCAGGTCATCGTCGCGGACCCGGGCCGCCATTGCACCGGCAGGGTCCCCCGTGGTACCGCTCGCAGGTTGTCGAGCACCTCGTTGTCCAGCACCGGCGGGAGACTGACTTCGGACCATTGAAACTTCTGGTTTCACGAGATCCGGGTCCGCAGCTCTGCATCCTTCGTACCTGGTACACCATCAATCCCCCCGGCGGTTGTCTTTATTGTAATTTTCGCCCAAGTCAAATCCGGGACTGTCCCAACCCTGGTCCATTGAGTCTTTCTTTGGGCATCGACAGACTGATCGTGTCATAGATGGACTGGACCATCGCGAATTCCTGGCTTTACGGTGTCGCCCAGGAATTACCGTGATGCGTTTTGGGATGCTGAATCAGGTGATGATTACCCGGTTGCTGTCGGCCTCAATTGTACCTGGACACCATAGGTCCCGCTGCCGATCCACCAGGTGTCATCCACCTGTCTCATGTAGACGAGTTTTGGGACCTGCACAACCGACCCGGAAGCCGCATCGGGGAACATGGCATGGGTGAACCCGGTACCGTTCCGGATAGCATCTATCCCGACGATGGTCGTCTTCTCGCCATAGGGATCGGTGTAATTGAGGAACTGTTTTCCGACCAGGTCATTATTAACCGGGTCCGCAAGAATTATCCCGTCGAAGGTCTCGGCCCAGACAACGAGGTCCCCGTCTACGAATGCCCCGTCAGGTTTCCCAATCCCGGCGAGAGTTTTTTCTTTCCCGAACTCTTTTGCATACCGGACCGCCCGGTCTACCAATGTAAAGAGTTGCTCTTCTGTCTGGTCCCTGGCCCTGACATTAGTAAGGTTCCCCGAACGGAGCTTTGTGTAATCCGGGTTGAGAATGGATGCAGCGACCCACCAGCGGTCGTCTACCGGGACAACATACTGGAGTTTCGGTGCATAGATCACGGATTCGCCGGATGGGATGCGCTGGGTAGTATGGGTAAACCCACCCCCACGCCGGGCAACACCGGACAGTTCGGAGATGGTGGCAACCGAGTCCTGGTCCGTATAATGCTCAAGGGAAAGGCCACGGACCCACGGGGAGTACGGGTGTGCAAGGTTTGTTGCGTTCTGATCGTAGGCAATAATATACATTTCCCCGTTGATGAACGGACCTTTCGGGTCGATGAACGCCGCAAGCGCTTTTTCTTTCCCAAACGTCTTTGCATATCCTGCCGCGTCCTGGACGAACGTGACCAGTTCTCCGGGTGTCCTGTCTTTGGCTGTCACGTTCATGCCGGATGCGGGAAATTCCGTGCCGGTGTTCTCGTTAAGGGCGGCGCCGATATAATAGGTGCCGTCTACGTCCACCACGTACGAGACTTTTGGCTGGATGGTATAGTTCATCGACGGGTTCCGGTAGTGATAACTGACCAGTCCCTTCCCGTTCCTGGCTGTATCGATGAGGTTTCTGACGATGGGAATGCCGTATGGATCGGAAAGGTCAGGGATATTTTTCCCGACAATTTCGTGCTCGAACGGCTCGGCAAGAACCGTTCCGTCATATCCCCCGGCAAAGATATACCGGTCTTTTCCGGCGAACTGCCCATTGGGGTCATTAAAATCAGCAATGGATTTTTCCTTCCCGTTCCCGCGAGCGTAGACCACGGCTGTATCGACAAATTTGATCAGGTCCCGTGTCGGCTGGATACCTGGCGGTTGGGCAGACACATTGGGTGTGATGGTTGTAGTGGCTGATATCATACGAATTGACGGGGTGATGACGGGTTCTGTTTTCTGCAGGGTGGACTGGGTACAGCCCGCAGCAAGTATGCTGCCAATCACCACCAGCACAATGAGGACACAAGAAGGGATTCTCATGCACGTACCATATCAGGCAGACCATAAAAAGGTTATTTTTTACCGGTTCTCATCCATTCCGGCGTTTGGGATGGGGTCGGACTGATCTCCGGCGGTGGAACATCCGACGCATATCTGGCGAGATACGGGATTAATCCGGGTGGTCCGTACCGTTGCGTTTCTGTTCAAGGTACCGGATATAGTGCTCGAAACGGTGGACCCTTGTACTCATCGGGAACACGATCCGGGACGTACTGATTACGGCATCACCCCTGCGGAGGGTCTGGATTTCCGTATCCATCCAGGAAATGTCTTGTTTAGCGCTGGATGCGATCATGGCCCGGTCGTTCCGGTCCGAAAGACCGAGGACGATGTAGGTATTAATCTGGGCAAGGATTGTCGGATCGATATTTTTCGGTTGCTGGGTAATAACACAGAGACCGACACCGAATTTCCGCCCTTCCGTGGCACATTCCCTGAATATATGGGTCTTGTGCCCACTGGTGGATAAGATCCTCTGTGCTTCCTCGATTGCGATTAAGACTTTATGCTCCAATTTTCCAGGGCCCATAACATCAGACATAACCGATTCCTGGTACGTCTTCATAATGCCCCGCGTAATTGCTGAGAGCAGCAGTAACTCCGTACTCTCCCCCATCAGGGGGGCATCGATAAGGACGACCTTGTTGTCCATGAGATCACGGATTATCCCGGGGATCGACGACCCGTTCCGGCGGAGGAATAACGCGGTCTCCCCGATTAGAAGACTCATCCTGCTCTGTACCGCTTTTAAGTTTCCGCTGCTGGCTGCACGGAGTGCAAAAACGATATGCGGGTACCGGCTCTCCTGGCTCGTGATCCGGTGCGGCGAAGGTAATGATTCAACACCTTCAGAGACGAAAAAATCGATAATTTCATCCCCTGAAAAAGGGTCAAGGGATTCGATAATCTCCCAGACTGGATCGGAAAGGTTGAAAATAAGCCCCAGGTCGTTCATCCGGAAATCATTATGCTCGATGGTGAGTTCCTGCATCCCGTGCAGGAGCCGTTCATTCGCAGGGCGGATGGAATATACTGATAACCCGTCTCTTCCGCCGGCATAATTCAACAACCCAAGCGAGTCCCCCGAATTCCCATGCCCGAGGAGATACTCCCCGTGGGGGTCAACGAGGAGGAGGCCCAGTTTCCGGATATGCATGCAGGACGCTGCAAAGACTTTCATGAGGTTACTTTTTCCCATGCCCGTCGTCCCGAACATACCGATGTGCTGTGGGACTGCTTCGCTTGGAACCGCGACCGGAATATCTTCGATAATGCCCGTTCCGGATTTTAGCGCACCAATCTCGATATCTCCCATTGCATCCCTGATAAAGACGAGATCAGCGGCGAGGGGCCGGCTTACCTGGGACCCGGAGGTGGGGATAAACCCGGGGGGCTGGAACCTTCCGGTTTCATCGATAAATCCAAGGGATATGGCCTCTACCTCGATGCCCAACCCCGTCCCCTTCTGACAATTCATGGTTTCCGGGCAGGGGTCCATTTTCTTGTGGCTGAGCCCGGTGACTTTGGCAAAGAACGTAACCGAGGTCCCCGCATCATGTATCCGGACGATATCTCCGATGAACAGCCCGGCACCGTCACATTCCATGAAACGGTACTTCAAAAGGGACTGTGCAATAAAATCCCTGCCGACCGGGAGATGCCCGGCACCGTGTCTTGTATATTGTTTCCCTGGTTCAGTCATCACGAAGTACCGAACTGTATGAGAAGTTACTTTATGTAACTATCTCCGTTTAGTGTGCCCCCGGCGAAATCGATCCGGTCTTACCATAATTTACGTCCTGTATGGGTAACCGGGGACCCAGGTGACCTGTACAATCGGATAACAAAATGGTGTTCTGCAAATGAAGACGCCCGGGTCATCACATGGCAAAACCGATGAAAAACCCCTGAATAACTATCTTTCTGCCAAGGGTCTGTTCATACCCGGATCCGCAACCCGGGAGGTTTGTGCTGATGGGCCGCACCGGGCTCCTTGTATCTTAATCGCTTCGTTTGAGTTTGTTTTATGGCTCATTAAAAAAAATGCAGGAGATGGAATTTGTCCGTACCCGGCAATGCCGGGACCAATAATTTATAAAATTAGAATAAGCAATGGATAGTATGAGCAGGAAGATGGATGAGGAAACGAAGAAATGGTTGACATCGGATCATGGGCCCGAAGAGAAAGAGTCCCTTCTTAAACAGGTGGCAGAAGCAGAGAAACAGGGCCTGTATAATTATACCATCAACGTCCCAAGTGCCTGGTATGAGATCGAGAATGGGATTATGAAGGGGTCGGGAAAGAAGGTGGAGTGACCAGATAACTGGCCAAATCGCCGGCTGAACAAAAAAGAAGGGGCCTGATAACTGCAATTATCCCCGGGTCTTTTTATTATTGTCAGGGGTCTGACCGTTGCGATTATTGAAACCCGATAACTTTTCTTCCTATTGTATTCCGGGATAGCACCGCGATTCCAGGCCATGGGTTGCAGATCAAAAAACGGGGGGGCAACCCGGGCGATGTACAGGTCCGCCAGGTTCATACCCGGAGGTTTCGGACAGACCTCTCCCTTGGTTTTTCCGTGCCCCTCACCGATCCGGGAATTGCCGGACGCCCCGGGTTCCGGGGACTGCAAGGACATATACGTGATTTCTCATCTGCTCGGGGAAATAATGCGCATCAAACCACATCGCTTCGAATTCCCCCGCATTGAAATAGGTGATCCCGTCGACCCGGTCATCGTGGCAGTCTGCGGAATCCGCAAAAATGATCAGATCGTCCCAGAATATCGGGGTACCGCGGTCATCATACCCAACGACTACCACCCAGTGACCGCCCCAGTCGATCCATTCCACGAGGGTTGGTTTTCCGGATTTCAGATTGTCCCGAAGCATCTGGATGGACCCGTTCGTCCCCCAGGTGGCATTCCATCCTTTACTGGTAAACCACGACGCCATCACATCGGGGGTCGCTCCAAGGGTGGTCGTTTCGGTTGCCACACCGGTCGTTGAAACATGCATCTCATCCGAGACCCCGAATTCATCACTACCCCCCCCGGTGAAATTTACCCCGTAATAGGTCATCACATTCATTGCAGCGACGGGGCCGCAGGTCCAGTTCGTCATCTGCTGCCGGATGCCTGTTACCGGGAGGACCGTCAGGTGTTCATCCGATCGCAGTGTGTTGAAATCAATTCCTGTATAATAGCGTGGTCCTTTAAGGACTGAATCGGTAGAATAACCTGTTTTCCCATCTGGTCCCGCTACCGTTGTATACCCGGATAGTCCCCACACGACAAAAACCAGGAGAACGATCAGGCCAATTCCCCAGAAGACGTAACGCAACGACATTCCGTCACCAAAGATTCATTGAATGATCGTTAAAACCTGATCCAATAATAAGGGATCGTTTTACCAATGGTCATTGGAAATCCTGGTGTGACCTGCCATTACCGAAAAAACGATGTGAATATCCGGTGTTGTTAGAGGGGAGATCCGGCAACAACCGGGCATTTCATCATACTGGCGATCCATCTGCCTGGCAGTGACATTGAAGGGATATCCCGGACAATACCTCTATACAGGTGAAAAAAAATGAGACCCGCTGGATTAGCATTGATACTCCTGTTTGCAGGTATTACAATCATGGTTGCCGGGTGTTCCTCATTGGGCAGCGTTGGGACCTACAACCAGGGCGGCCAGGCATCAAAGGTGCAGGCGAGCCTTCTCACGCAGCATGAGGACTGGGGTATTACCCGGGGTTGTTATTATACGGTACAGTACCAGGTCTATAATGCGGGCTCTACGCCTGCAAACAATGTGAAACTCGGGGTCATGCTCATTCATATCAACGATGATGCCGTCCGGGACTCAAGGGATATCTATATCGGGACACTGGCACCCGGGGCCTCCACGACGGTTGCGGTTGAACTCGATGGAGAGTGCTTAAAAGACTACAATGTCCGTGCGGTGCCGGTGTATGAGGTGTAACCCGCAGGACCTCATTTTTGTTTGTGACTGTTTTTCGTAACAACATCTCACGGGAATCCACAAAAAAAATTATTTTTACCTGGCCACCGCTTAACGAATGGGGCTTCCCGGGTTCGTTCTCCAAAGCCGGCAGCACCGTTACCAAATTGTGAATGGCCTGCCTGATATTTTTTTTGTCGGCAACTGTTTGATGGTATTTCCCGGGTGCATTCAGTTCCCGGAACTTGCTGATGTGAGGGATCTTAACTACCAGGTCCCGGTTTTTTCCGGCAGCGAGGAGGTTCTTGTAAAAAAAGAACCTGTCCTGGTGACCCCTGGCAGAATGCTGCCCGATTGCCGCCGTGCATCTGGCCGACGTTGCACGTGGCATTGTCCCCATGCGGGCCCGGCCATTTCAAAGGGATGCACCCGATCGGCAGGACCCCGTATCCCCTTGACTCTTTGACCCAGGTCCATTGCCTGGATCAGCTCTCCCGTCAGGTCGCGAAACACCGAAAAAGGGCCATTCCAGGGTGTAAATGGGGGCGATTATCATTCCCTGAAACATGGTGTAGTGTAAAGGAGGCCTTACTATTGCAGGAATCTGGCTCAATTCTCTGCAAATTTCCGTGTTAGGTGTCGGGATAAAACGGGGGTAAATGCGGCCTTTGCTCTGGGTCATGGGCGGCCTTTCCTGGTGGAGGTAAGGTACAGGGGGTGGCAGGCCTTGCATATCCGGGTATAGTGGAGGGGAAAGGGGCGCAAAACGGGGGTAATTGTGATAATATACTGCGATACTGCAGCTTTTTGGGCCAGGTCCATGCCGCGTTGCATAGATCTGATCTGTTGTGATTATATCTCAGAAGTTATTCTTTTTAGGGATATACGGAACTTCCGTTTGCATGATAATCCTGAAATCTCCCCGATTGCAGGCCTATCCCGTTATGGCTTCTTGTTCTTGTGCAAGGGCCCCCCGAATCATCTCAGATATTCCTGATGTCTGGTCATTTAGTGACGCATCTGATACCACTCGGCATATGAGGTGCAATGTCTGGAATTTATTCCGTTCCGGTGTTGAGGAAATTAATACCGCCGCTAACAACGGTCACGTCTGGAACCGAAAATAGGTAAAAGTCCGGATTGTAGATATTTTGCCCCTGCATGCTTTTATTAAAGGAAACCAAATGTAGCAATCAGAGGTGAAGCAATATGCCGATGTTGCTCCGGTTTTCCGTTAAGGGAGTACACTGTGCAATCGCTGTCGGAAAGGCAACGTTTGTCGAGCGGATAGTCTGGATAATGCCGTCCCCCGGAGGTCCGTCTGGCACCGCCGGTGTGGTCGATCTTCATGGCAGAATTGTCCCGGTATACGATATAAGGGCCACCTTTGGTTTTCCCTGCCGTAAACCCGCCCTCTCCGATGTCCTTATTGTCACAAAAGCCGGCCCGGATTGTGTTGCCTTGTGGGTTGATGCAACGTCTGGCATTAGTACGGATTTGTGTCCCCCTGGAGAGTCTTCACCATCAGAAGAGGAAAGACCTGTTTTTGAAGGGGTGAACATCACACCAAACGGGCTGTATATCATCCGTGACCTTCAATGTTTTTTAAGGGATGCACGACCCGCACAAATCCAGGCGGAATTACAAAAAAATCCGGTTGTATCTGAAGAATCTGCGGGCGAAGAGGACCCTGCCCGGGTGCTTGAAACCTTAATGGAGCGGGGATCAAAGCTCGCACAACCCGCGGCCAAAGTCCATGTCACCGTACGCATCGAGGTACTTAAATTTCACCTGGCGTACCAGGAATATGCAATCGGAATGAAATATGTGCGGGAAGTGGTACTGTCGGGGGGGATCACTCCTGTTCCCGGGACACCTGACTACATCTCCGGTGTCTGTGCAGTAAGGGGCGAGATCATCTCGTTAGTGGACCTACGGGTCCTGTTTTCCATCCGGGAACACGGGCTGACTGATTTAAACCGGGTTATTGTAGTGACTGACGGGTCCATGACGTTCGGCTTGCTCGCGGATTATATTACCGGCATCGGTTCCATACCTTGGGCCATCCCAAATTCATCGGACCCTGTCCCGTATGGGATTACAGCACCGTATCTTCTCGGGGTCGTTGATAATGTTGTCGTATTGGACGGTGGGGCACTTCTGGCAGATCCAAAAATGCTGATTGATGACCAGACTTCCTGAATCATGCGAGTTCGCACGGTATTTTTTATCCCGTATTGGTAAAGTATGCAAGAGTTACGACCTTTCTGACCTGAAAAAATATCAGTATATTTAAACAATATGCGGTCAGTCTATTCTTTACGTGGGACGGATCGTGTACTGGAAGTGGTAAGGATGAGGATGCAGTTTTTTTCTAACTTGAAAGTGGGGACCAAAATCCTGTTGATCTGCCTGTTACTGGCGGTCATACCTACTCTTCTTCTTGGGCTGGTGGCGTATACCAGTTCAAGTGTTGTGATCTCAGAACAGATACAGACACTGCTTGAGACACAGGTCCAGGATATGAAAGGGTGGACGAATGATGTCTACAAACTTACCCGCAACAAGGTGAACAGCGATCTCAATGTTGCGAAACAGAATTTTTACGCCAAAGGGAGGCCGCAGGTCATCAATGGCAGCATGACGCTAATCGATAGTAATGGCAACCGTTACGTGGTCAATGATAATTTTGAGATTGTCGACCAGGTCCAGGCAATGGTCGGTGGTGCTGCCACCGTCTTCCAGGTCTATAATGATACATACGCGGTCCGGATATCGACAAATGTTATCGGTACTGATGGAAAACGGGCAGTCGGCACGCGTCTGACGGATAACGTATATGAAATTGCGGTGAAAAAAGGCGAGACATACTACGGGAGGCGCGACCTTTTTGGGAAAAATTATGTCACGGCGTACGAGCCGATCAAAGACCCCGGTGGAAAGATTATCGGGGTACTGTTCGTCGGGACTGAAGAGGGCCAGACTCTTGATGTAGTTAAAAAAAGTATTCGTGATACCGTGGTGGGTAAAAACGGGTACATGTACGTAATTGACAGTTCAGGTAATGTCCTGGTCCACCCGGATGCGGAAGGGCAGAACTGGTCCGGCAAGGATTACGTCCAGACGATGTTTAAAAATAAGGAAGGCGCTGTGCCTCACGAAGTCGACGGGACCAATGTCCTTGATGCCTATACCTATTACGAACCGCTTGACTGGTATATCGTATCACGGGCCGAGATGCCGGATTTCACCGGCCCCATCGATACGATCAGGAACACAATTTTAGCCCTTGTTATTGCTTCGATTGCACTTGGAGCATTGATTGCAATCCTGTTTGGTCGCTCGATATCCGGGCCCCTGCAGTCTGTTGTAGTGATGATCAAAGAGCTCCGTAACGGCCACCTCTCGGTCCGCCTTAATATCCGGCGCCAGGATGAGATCGGCATCATGGCCGCGACGATGGATAAATTTGCTGATGACCTCCAGACGAATGTTGTCGGGAATATCAAGAAGATTGCGAAAGGGGATTACATCGAAGCGTTCTCAGAACCGGTTGATGACCGGGATGAGATCCGTCCCGCACTCCGGCTGATGGTGCAGTCGTTGGACCACCTTCACAAGGAAACAATCAAGCTGACCGACGCCGCCCGTGCGGGCGACCTATCGGTAAGGGGGAATGAAAATGCATTCCGCGGGGGTTACCGGATGATCATTGCCGGGTTCAATAAGACGCTTGAAACAATCACGGAACCCGTAAACGAAGCCATGCGCCTTGCCCGGTTCTATGCATCCGGAGATTTTACTGCCAGGTTTGACGAAAAAATCCCGGTAGCAGGGGAGTTTGTCGCATACCGGGATGCACTCAATACCATTGGTATCGAACTCCAGCGCCTGATGAAGCTGATCAATGAAGAGCTCTATGAAGGTATTTCGGTGCTGTCTTCAGCGTCCAGCGAGATCCTTGCCGTCACAACCCAGCTGTCAACCGCCAGCTCCCAGACAGCGACAACGGTGAATGACACATCAGATACCGTGGAAGGTGTCCGTAAAAAAACCGACATTGTCATTCACAAATCGAAATCTGTATCTGAAAAGGCAAAGAAGGCCATCGAAGTATCTGGTGAAGGGCAGAAATCAGTACAGGAAATTCTCGACGGGATGAACCAGATCCAGCGACAGATGGACACCATCGGGGTAAGTGTTATCAAGCTGTCTGAACAGAGCCAGGCAATCGGTGAGATTATCGCAACGGTGACGGATATATCAGAACAGTCTAACCTGCTGGCAGTCAATGCATCTATCGAGGCTGCGAAGGCAGGAGAACTTGGAAAAGGATTCGCCGTTGTTGCGCATGAGATCCATAACCTGGCCGAGCAGTCGAAACAGGCAACGGCGAATATCCGGACAATCCTGACTGATATCCAGCGGGGGGTCTCATCCACGGTTATTTCAACCGAAAAGGGGACCCGTTCCGTGGCTGATGCGGTCCGGTTGACAAGCGATGCGAGGGAAGCAATTGAGGTCCTCACCCGGTCAATTGCGGACTCCTCCCGCGAGGCAATAGAGATCACGTCCTCTATCCAGGAACAGGCTGCAGGGGTTGATCAGATCTCCCTTGCCATGGAAAAGATACGTGATGCAGCACAGAAAAACCTCGAAATTACACAGAAAGTTGAAAAGACCGCAGAAGATCTCCACGAACTAGGGGCACGCCTGAAGAAACTGACCGCTCAGTACCATGTCTGATATCCGATACTATGACTGGTCCGGATGACGAATTCAGGGAAATACTTCTCGCTACGTTTCGCGAAGAGGCAGAGGAATATCTCAATACGATTACCGCGGGTCTTCTTGATCTGGAAAAAACCGGCGTCGATGCAGGGACAATCCTGGTAGAGCGGGTTTTCCGGACCCTCCATAGTTTAAAAGGCGCTGCAAGGGCGGTCAGTTTCAGAGAGATAGAGCTCATCTGCCAGAACCTTGAAACTGTCTTTTCTGCCATCAAAAAAGGGGAATACTCACCCGATGCAGAGGCATTTGATGTTTTTTTCCGTGCCATAAAAGTAACACGGGTATACCTTACGGGAAATTCACCCGCATCAAATGGCTCGGCTGAAATTATCAGCACTATCAGGGGGCTCTTAACCAGTAAAAAAAAGGCAGAATTATCTGCCTTTCGTAGTGCTGGAATTACACATGCCCCGTCTCCTGGAGTACTTCCGGTAATGTGTGTCACTGCACCCGATGGCCTGCAATCAGTGGGGCTATACGGTGGAGATTCTCATCCTGCCGGTATCACAGGAGAAAACAGCCCCGGGATACCGGGGCCTGCTGCCGTAAACCCCCCCACTCCGAAAAAAGCACACACAATTACCGGTAGTAGTGCAACGGTGAGGATTGCCGCGCATAAGCTTGACAAACTGATCGCTGGTTCAGATGATCTCCTTACCACGAGGCTGTTCATCACTCACAGGATGCAGGAGCTTGAAGAGATGATGACCCGTTTTAGCCATTGGCGCTGGAACCACGCAAGGGTCTCGTCTGATCTCTATGTATTACGTGAGGCCGTAGCGGGCCTTGGAAAAAATCCAATGCCTCCGGACCTGGTCATTCCACTTCGCCACATGCTCAAATTCCTTGAATACGACCGGGAATTTATGACCTATCTCCGGCATGATCTTGGCGCCCATATCCGGGCAACAGAGCGTGACCGGTCCGCACTGGAAGCAATTACTTCTGAAATATCTGACCTGATCCACGATGCGGTACTGATGCCTGTTGAGAGTATCATGTTGCCATTTTCCGGATTTGTCCGTGAGTATTCACGCGCAACAGGGAAAAAAGTCGACCTGGTCATTGAAGGTGAGGGTATTGAAATGGACCGGCGTATCCTTGAGTCTCTCAAGGACCCCCTGATGCACCTTATTAACAACAGTATTGACCACGGGATCGAGTACCCCGATATCAGGGCAGAACATAACAAACCTGCACGGGCTACCGTCCGAATAAGAATTGTACCATTATCCGGGAGTAAAGTCAGTATTGAAGTCTCTGATGACGGTGCCGGAATAGATTGCCGCGAGGTCCGG
>JAPKXR010000303.1 GCA_026394715.1 Methanomicrobiales archaeon
GATCTGCGAACTTTCTACTCCTGGAAAACTTGATGTTGATATAGCCGCGAAACACTTAAACGATATCAATAACGAATTCATCAAAAATATTCTTTTATCCGATGAAGAGACGCGACACAAATTCCAGCAATTTCTTCAGGATATACGGATGAGTTCCCATATGATGGTCGTTGCGAAAAGAAGGGGATAAATGATCAGTACTATCATTCTTGATTTTGATGGTGTAATTCTTGAATCAGTCACAGTAAAAACCGAAGCATTCCGCACGCTCTTCTCCTTTGTCCCGGAGCATGTGGACGAGATCGTGCAGTTCCACAAAGATAATGGCGGCATGTCCCGGTTTGACAAGTTCCAGTATATCTATAAAAATATCCTGAAAGAAGATCTCACTCAATCGAAATTTAATGAACTTTCAAAAAAATTTGTAGATATCGTTTTCAAAGAAGTGATTAAAGCACCCTATGTTCCCGGGGCAAAGGAATTTCTGGAAACCTATCATTCGAAAATTCCCTTATATGTCGTGTCTGCAACTCCCGAAGAGGAACTCATCCAGATTATCCAGAAAAGGGGGATGTCTCACTACTTTAAAAAGGTATTCGGCGCACCGCGGAAAAAAGCAGAGTGCATCTCCGAGATCGTGAAACTCACCGGATCTCCTCCAGAATATGTAATATTTATTGGGGATGCAAAAAATGACTTTGAAGCTGCACGGGCAGCGGGTGTTCGCTTCATCGGCAGAATCAAACCCGGAGACGAAAACCGTTTTTCCGGATTATACGGGGTTGAAGCAGTAATTCCCAACATGTATGAACTCGCGCGATATATTGAGGTGCACCAGTGATAATTCTCCTCTCCTATCCGCTTACTGCAAAGACACTGCTCTACCCGAACACCCCCGCACCGGTCATCCACCAGTTGCGATCTATGGAACAAGGAGATAATGCGAATACCAGTTCGATCACCCTTTCGACCCATTCCGGGACGCACGTAGATGCTCCCCGTCATTTCTGTAAGCAGGGAAAAACCATTGCGGATTGTCTCACAGTAGATACCACGTTTTTCCCTACCTATTGTATCGATATGCCCAAACCGGTGAGTGAAGAGATCACTGTAAGCGATCTGGAAAGAAGTATCTCTCTGGTGCAAAATGCGGAAGCGCTCCTGATCAGAACCGGCTGGCACACGCTGCGTTCAGAAAATCCTGAACAGTATATTACCAATCATCCGTGGGTCTCTCCAGACGTCCCACAATTTCTTCGGGAAAAATGTCCTGGACTGTACCTGTTCGGACTCGATCAGATATCGGTATCTTCACCTTTGCACCGGCAGGCTGGACATGAATGCCACAGAAAATTTCTCTGCGGAAAAAAACCTATCCTCTTATTGGAAGACCTCAATCTTTCAGATACACGAATAAAAGAGGCATTCAGGATGCATATTTATCCACACTTTATTGACGATATCGATGGGGTTCCTGTGACTGTGATTGCAGACATCCAATGATGAAAAGGATCGTGTCATGAATGGTTTTTCCTTAACCCGAAAACTCATTCACCACAGCGTAACCAGATACAAATAAGTATGGATTACTTCACATAACGTAAAAGCAGATAAAAAAACAGACACATCGATATTCTACGCTTTTTCTGATTCCAAGGAGTAAAAAATGTCCGAAAAAGAGCTTGAAGTCCAGCGACATGGAATTATGTATCTTATCTCCTCTACAGGCATCACCCTGATCGGATTTCTTGCAACGATATTCTACGCTCACTGGGTG
>JAPKXR010000002.1 GCA_026394715.1 Methanomicrobiales archaeon
TCCTGTATGCCTTTGAGCGCCTTGGGCACGACCACGTATTCGTCATAGACAGCGGTGGTAAGCGCGACCGGATACTTGATCCCGATTTCTTTGGCGGTCACAGTGACGTCAATCAAAACGCCATCCTCAATTGCCTGCGCCCGTGTATATCGGAAAATCACTTCGCCAAATACATCTTGCATTGTCTTTCCTTCTGTATCCATTTCAACCTCCATTTCCTTATCTCTTTTGTCATTATCAAAACAAAGAAGGCAGGCCCCATAAAGAAGCCTGCCTTCCATTGCCGACAGGTGGCCGACTCAGGCCACCATCATTTTCCGTTCCGTCTTTTCCTCTCGTTCGGTTGTTGCCAGCCGGGTCCTGCCTTTGGCCCATTTCCTGAGCGCGTTGATCTGATCGCCCATGAGCTTACTCAGGGGAACCAGGTCCTCGATAACCATGGAAATGGTTAGGTCAGTCGGCTCTTTGTCCGCATTGAACGCGGCATACAACGCATCAATGAACGCCTGCTCGATTTCCGCACCGGTGAATCCATCCGTTATTTTGGCCAATTGACCGAGGTCGAATGTTCCTGGATCGCGGTCATGCTTCCTGATCTGGATGCTCCAGATGGCTTCGCGCTCCTCGGCGCTCGGCAGGTCAACGAAAAAAAGCTCGTCAAACCTGCCTTTCCTGAGCATTTCCGGCGGGAGCTGCGTCACATCATTGGCGGTCGCCACGATGAATACCGGAGAGGTCTTCTCCTGCATCCATGAGATGAACGTGCCGAAAACCCGGCTGGACGTGCCGCCGTCAGTCATCCCCGAACTGCGCGAGCCGCTGAATCCCTTTTCAATTTCGTCAATCCAGAGGATGCACGGCGCAATGGCCTCGACCGTCTGAATGACCGATCGGGCATTGGCTTCGCTTTCTCCGACCAATCCGCCATAGAGCCGTCCGGCATCCAGCCGGAGCAACGGTCTCTGGAAGACGCTGGCGGTCGCTTTGGCTGTGAGCGATTTGCCTGTTCCTGGAATACCGATAATGAGCAGTCCCTTGGGGTAGGGCAGTTTGTATTCCACGGCCTTACGTCCGAAGGCGTCCTTCCTTCTGACCAGCCACGTCTTGAGCAGGTCCAGCCCGCCGATACTGTCCAGGGTTTCGCTGACCGCGCATATCTCAAGCACCCCGTTTTTCTTGACGGCGGAGGCTTTTTCTCGTGACACGACTTCCGGTGCCAGCGCTCCCGATTCAATCACCGATAGCGCAAATGCGTTCTCGGCTTCCATCGAGGTGAGCCCGCAGGCGGCATCCAGGAGCCGGTCCCGTTGGTCGGCATCAGGCTTTTTCTTTCGCGCCGACTTGGCGATGTTGTCCAGGACAGTGCTCAGTTCGTCTTTCCCCGGAAGCGAAAACTCCAACACCACAAAGTCCCGCTCCAATTCCGGCGGCAGAACCAGCCGGCAGGCCACAATGACAATCACCCGACCCTTGGTCTTGCCGATCCGCATCACGTCTTTCAGCATGCGCGTGAGCATGGGATTCGGCGTTTCCAGGAACTGGTGGAAGTCCCTTAACAGAATCACCGCGTTTTCCGGCAATTCTGCCAAGGCATTCAGCATTTCCTGCGGATCCTGATGGTTTTGCACACTGCCGTCAGCCATGTCCACAATGCCATCCACCACTGACCAGGCAAACAGGCGATATTTCAGGTTCTCGGTAACGGCCTTCAGTTCGCCTTCCACCCGGCTTTCCTCGTTTGAGACGATATAGATTCCCGGATAACCGGC
>JAPKXR010000065.1 GCA_026394715.1 Methanomicrobiales archaeon
TCTCTGCATCCGGTTGTCATCTGGATTGTCCCATATCCAATTTTCTCAATATAGTGCGTGAGATACAGCGGAAGAGCGACCCGATGATTACGTGGCCGGGAGCTGTGTTTTATTTTCAGGTCTTCGAATGTAAGGTCCGGGGGAAGACTGCCGGGGTTTCGTACTTCAATCCGATCTGAAAAGACACTCACCTGCACGCTTGCAGCCGAGGTATAATCCCGGTGAGCAACGGCATTGACAACCGCTTCCTGAATAACCTCTTTTGGGATCTCGTACCGTGTTTCGCTTACCGGTGCTGAATCGCGGGGAGGTACGGTGCGATTGATTTTTGAGAGAATAAAATCCGTAGCCTGATCTGCCTGATCAAAAAGTGTACCGGTGAATACCTGATGGGAAGGTATCGGCTTTGCGACAATCGTTCCATGATAGTGCATGCATTTGATCTCTGAGGATGGCATAAACTTCTGGGGTTTAACGCCAAACAGAAGAATCGCCGCATTGGTGGGTTGGGCTCCCTCCAGTAAATCCAGATGTTTTAGTACCTGTTCGGTCGGGGTTCCGGCTTTGAGGGGGAAACCCCGTTCTTTTTTTGCAACAGGAATGAACCATGCAACTTTTTCATCGGAGATATCCTTCAATGTTGATCCGTGGCAGGCGGATTCGTCGAATGGCGTGCAGGTGATAATTTTACTGTCACACAGGAACTGGACTAATGCAGCATACAACTCTTTTTGCAATTCATCAATCGTGGTGAAACGCCGTCGCACAACATGAGGTGTTGCCCTGCTGATCAGGCTCTGCATCTTCGGATGACGTTCGCTGTCATTTTTCCCCTTCAGGAAAATCAGCCGATGTTTACTTTTCTCTGTTGCCCGCTCGAATTCGCGCTCTACTGGAGAAACACCCTGTTTGTTCTCCGGGCCATATTCGTTACCAAAAATTCCCAGGTATATTGAGCATCCATCAACTTCGCTCAAATACAATTCTTCAGGCTCACGATCAACTGCTGGAATAGATTCGAAGAGAAAGGGTTCAAAATAGATCCTGAGTAGGGGATCTGTTGTAATGTAATCACGGACGGCTATCCTCTCTTCATTCAATTCCTTTTGCACACTGCTGACAAATATGCCGATTGTTGTCATCTTCCTGCTTGTTGTTATCATCATTGTCATGCTCGTGCTTGTCATCAACCGGGAGTCAGGAGGATACTGATCAGATGAATGACAGATATTGTGTGGCTGATGTAAATATGCTTTTTAATAGTATGTGTGAATCCCTCAATTCCTCGGTTTCCCTCCCCCCTCAGTAAAACCTAAAGCTCCACTCCTATAGAGTACTTTTCTACCCCAAGGGCGGGGCCACACCACCGGTGCCTCCTGTCCGCGACCGTTCAGCTTCGCGAAAGAATTTCGCTGCGGCGAAATCATGGAGCGGAGGGCAGGAGGACCATTGATCGCCGGACACATGTATTCGGGCATCATATTCGCTCCGTCGTTTCCTCACTCCTCTTCGTTCCGCTCCGGGCCTCCTTCGCTCACATCATGCCCTTGTTTTTCATACTGCACTGGGGGGAATGACGGCCATAACTTCGTCGCGTACTCCTCATTATCGCCTGCCATCCCGCGGGCAACAGGGTCTGATGACACCGTTGCTTCGCGATAAGCAATATCGCCCGCTTTCCGCTATCGCTTGCGGGCTACCGTTGAAGGCCGAGGCCCGGCTGAGACCGTGCCACCTGCGACGGCCCGACGAAACAAGATAGGGTTGGGACAGGGAGTACCCAGGCCAGCGACGAGGCACCCGGTTACCGAGCGGAGCGAGGTCGAGGTGCCGAGGAGCGGCATTGTGTTTGGGTCCTGCAATATTCCCCCTGGTCCCGATCAACCATACCAATCAGCGACGAAGTTCCTGGTCGGAGCGGAGCGACGTAACCAGGAACGAGGAGCGACAGCGTGCCACCAGGACAACATACCCGAAGGGAAGGCCCTCGGAGACGGCCGGAGGCCGGCAGTGGGCCTTCCCGAAGGGCGACCACGGGTTTTATTATATGATATCAAACGATACGAAATAACACCATTCACTTTCACACCACGCATGGCGCTGCCTTATAGCTCCACATGCTAATAGTGTATGTGGTGAACTAAAGTGTCCACAACACTATTTCCCAAAATCGAGCACGTCGGGACCGTGAAACTGTCCGGCGGCATGTTGAGAATAGATGTAAAAATAATCCAGGCGGCAATTGCCCGCTCGGATGTTTCGCGCCTGGTCGATGAACAGGCCCGGGTCACAGTCTGGGATATGACTCCCGTGTGGGCAGGGTCCGGCGAACCGGTAGAGGCTGGCCAGGCATGGATCAACGGGTCCGGCCGTGCCGTGATGTACCAGATTCAGGGCCGGAGATACATTTCTCCACTATCACACCTGCGGGCAACCATCACAGGATCGCGGAAGTTCGCGAACATCTCAACGATCAGCTGGGAACCATTCGCCCCGGGAGCAACAGCGCAAGCAACCCCCCAGGGGGTGCCCGCATGATCACCGAACCGCAGGCCTCAATCATCGCAGGTCTCAGGATAGAATCAGCCAGGTTGTACCAACAGGCTGCTGCGATTGAGTTCGATGCGCAGGATCTTGCATATCAGGCCGAGGAGATGGAGATCGGCCTCGGTTGTGATGTTGAGATTGGGGACCGGTGCATCGGGTGCCGCTGGTACCATACAAAAAACACAATTGACTGGAATGGAGCATGTGGAAAGCACGTAACCATTAAGCGCTGCTTGTCGATGAGCCCATGCATGGGGATTGTCAGGAGTGATCTTTGATGTCGTTCGTTGTCTATGAGGTCGACCTGGTGAAGGGTGAGGGGAAAGACCCCCACACCTTTCAGACCAGGGAAGCCGCACGGGATCACGCTGTCAAAGTTGTCGAAGGGTGGCGCGAAGGCGACGACCGGATAATCTTTGAGGGAAACATGGTCCTGGTGCAGACCCAGTCGGGGTTGCTGGACTTTGGAGCACTAATCACGGAGGTGGCATAAATGAGCGATCTTCCCGTTGGCTGGGCAAGGGCTGAGGCAGAATGGCTTCAGCCACCTGACCAGGATGACCCGATCAGTGTCCGGATCTCTGCCTGGGTCTCTGTTTTTGCCGATATCGGTAAGTCTCCCGAAGAGTGTGTCCAGGAGCAAATCCGCGATGGCACGATCACGATCGGGGACCTCGACGCGCTTGAAGTGGATGAGATTGACGGCCAGTGGCCATCAGACGGGAGTGATTGGTGATGGAATACAAAATTTTTGTCAATAGGGGTGTTGGGCCCCGGCTCATCGCGGAATGCATCGATCATGGTGCTGCAGTTGATTTCGCTGCTGTGTATGCACACAATCACAATATGGGCTGGATGTGGTCGAAAGTGGCCTCGAATGAGATTGTTATCCGACCCGGGTTTACAAACGGAAAACCACGTCTCCGGGGAGGTCGCGTATGACCACCTCAACCCCCCTCCCATTCTGGACCGAGGAGGATATTATCAGCAGGTATACCCGGGCCGATGCCCTGAATGATGGTGAATTGATCGCAGCACCCGAGGGACTCACCCGGCAGGCCGGGATCTCGGTCCCGGTCGCATTCACCCGGGCCGCGTGGTACCAGTACATCGAACCCTCGTATCTTCCCGAGATGCCAGACCAGGACCTGACCGGCAGGCTGTGGGACCTGCTCTGGATGCTGCGGATGTCAGCAAACAGGTCACGCAGCAGTAGTGTTATCATATTCCGGGTGGCATTTGAACTCCTGCGGGAGAGGGCCAGGGCCACCGGAATTATACATCACCGGGGTGGTGAAACCGTCGAACTCAAAGCAGTCTGTGGACCAGGTGACGATGGCGAGCCGGTCATAACAGTTATGCTGCCAGGGGAGGACTGAGTACTAATGGCTAAAACCCCGCCTCATACATTTTATACGACTGAGGAAGTAGCCGCAATGCTGCACCTTCACCCCCAGACCGTCAGGAATCTAATTCTAAAAAAGCGGATGGGTGCAATAAAGATCGGTATGGAGTGGCGGGTCAGTGAAGAGGACCTTACCGAATTTATACGGGAGAACAGAAACAAGTAACTACGACCGGTTCAAGTGTCCACAACAGATAAAACCGGCCGCAGTCGGTTTAACTATTGCATCCCGTTTCTTATCAGATTAACTACCAGGAGTAAATTTTTCCCTGCGGGGCGTCGCACGGTCCGGCCCTGAAGGCCCGGCCTTCGAGCGCCCCCCTTCGGGTTCTTATTCCCTGGCACGATGTCGCTCCTTGTTCCTGGTTATGTCGCTCCGCTCCAACCAGGGACTTCGTCGCTGGTTGTGAGGTTTACCGGGCCCGGGTAGATTATGAAATGCCCCAAACACGATGTCGCTCCTCGGCACCTCGACCTCGCTCCGCTCGGTAACCGGGTGCCTCGTCGCTGGCCAAGGGCTACAACCCAACCCCCATCCCAATTCTGTCGGCCCGTCGCAGGTGGCGCCACGCGCCTCGGGCATAGAGAACCGGCAAGTGATTACGGAAAGCATGTTGTGGGGGCATATCAATGGCCCCATTTTTGAAGACGACGGAACATCGGTTCGGTCGGCATCAAAAATCACAGCAGGCGATAACGAGGAGTACGCGACGAAGTTATGGCCGTCATTCCCCCGGTGCAGTATGAAAAACCAGGGCGAGATGTGCAGACGACGCGGCCCGGAACCGAAGCGACCAGAGGGCGCGAGTGAGGACACAAGGAGGCAAACATGCCGCCCGTCGTTCCTTTCAATCAACCGAAGAATCAGGGTGCGCCTCCGAGACGAGGCCAGCAGGCCTCGGCAGTGGTGCGAACGACATTGTGTTTCCACGTGGACTTTCCGGAGTGGGGGCAGGACCCCCGCGTTGGCGGCAGGTCCGCAACCGGCAGAGCGCACTATCCGGAAAAATGAAAAGAAAATATATTTGCTCTTTTCATCAAAAATGATACATTTTAGAGGGGAATCAAACTAATTGTCAGGAGTCCCCATAGCAGCATCCCGACGCAAGGTTTGAAGCCCCTGTTTTTTCTTGAATATTATAACGGTACACTTGTTCAGACTATTTCTTGCATCAATTCGGAGCAGTCATCTGCCAGAGATCTTGTCCTGGTCACATCTTCCCACAGTATGTTGTCTGAATGCAATAAGAAAATCAGCTATATCTATAAGGTCGACTGAAGCAATGGGTTTTCGTATGCGTGCAGAAATGGGAATCTGGTTCTCTCTGGACCTTCTGATAGTGGTTATCTCATCAGTCCGGTCCGCCCCGATATTTTCATGTGCTGATGCAATTGATCTCGTGGGATTTAAAGCTGCAGACCATCTTCCTGAAAGAGGGGCCATGATATTCACAACTTCAATGTTCGGACAAGGTCTTGTCATCCCATTTAGTCCGGTCCAGCGTGCCCTTTTGTACCAGGGTAAAGATCAAATCACAGGACAGTTACAGAATGGTATTCTTGTTGACAATTCCTTTTGGGTAACCTGAAATTCAGGAGTGATGTATACAATGCAAGTATTGAACGCAATCAGGAACTTGCGTCCAGCCAGAAACCCGGATTACTCTGGATCGGGTGTTCGGACTCTTGATCAGACCCGGAAAATATTACAGGCGCCAACACGGGAGAACTTTTTGTTACCCGGAATTTCGGTAATATCGTCGCGGACCATGACGGGTCTCTGGCGGCCGTACTGGAATACTCCATTATAGTTAGTTGCATAACATATTAGAATAATAATTCGCGCTCAAAAATTTTATCGCCCAACCGTGGAAATAAGTATTTCTCATAACTCTATCATAAAACTCCTCGCAAATTACTGATTTCAGGTGATCAAGATCTCGTATAAATATCGTTGAGATATAACGACGAATCGCTCTCCAGATCTGTTCAATAGGGTTTAAATCCGGAGAATAAGGCGGCAGGTAAACCAAGTGAATATTATTTTGAACCGCGTATTTTTGGACTAGCTTTGATCGGTGAGACGAGAAGTTATCAAGAACTAATACAATTCTTTTTCCTGGATTTGCCTTAACGAATTCTCTTAAAACCTCACAGACATCCTCTTTTTTGGATTGATCTCTAAATGTCAGAATCGAATTACCATTAGGGGAGTAAATCCCGAACGTATTGGCTCTAAATTTTGATGTATTCTTTATTATTGGTTTTTTTGTAAAATACCAGACTCGTTGCGTGTTAGCTGTTGTTTGTGGAGATGCTTCGTCAAAAAAACCTAAAACTGTGTGTTTACTCATTTTTGGGAGTTTTTTTTAAAGATTTCATCCGCATTGGGTGGCCTTCGATAATCCTGTGGATAGAGTTTACCAAATTGCATGCTAAATTTCTTTAAAATGCGTCTCGTTTGATCCATGCTGTATGTTACGTCGAATTTTAGTTGGATAAGCTGTTTTACTTCATTGGTGGTCCAATAATCTCGAGTATGCAATATCTCCCATAAATTCTTTTTTTCTTGATCTGTTAATTTTGAAGGTTTTCCACCTCCATATTTTGGAATTAAACCGGCATAACCTTCTAAATTCCATCTTTCTTGCCAACTATAGCCGGTTCCGATCGATATGCCCAAATTTTTACATGCTTCTGGTACTAATTGACCCGAATAGCGAAGATTAATAAATAATAACCGTTTTAAAATCTTTGCCTGAATCGAATAATCTTTAATCTTTTCCTTCAAATCTTGAGCCGATATATGCTTTTTAATGTCAATTTGCTCTACATTTACCATAAAAATAAGGTATACTTATTATTATAATAAGTATTGCTTTATACTATAATTACCTGTAAGTGAAGGAGATCATCATTTGCGGGCATTCCGACTGTGGTGCGATGAAAGCCCTCGATAAGGAGTTTCACGACCCTTATATCCCGCTCTGGCTCAATGATGCCCGTGAGGCAAAAACGCGGGTAGATAACCGGATCCCGGTCCCGGTAACGATGGAAAAAATCAAAAATCGAAATCGCCAGATCGAACTCGAAAATGTGAGACTTCAGATCGAGCATCTCATGACATATCCCTCCATTAAATCTGCAGTGAATAACGGTAGGGTTCACATCCAGGGACTCTATTACGACCTCTCGACCAGTACTCTCTCGAGAGTCACGTGAGAACAAAGACCTGATCTAATCTTCGTTTTTGGACAGATGGTCCC
>JAPKXR010000039.1 GCA_026394715.1 Methanomicrobiales archaeon
ACTGGTCTTTCAGCGGAAGTTGCGTGGAAACCCTGGGGTCCCAACCCTGGCTGGTGGGGAATAGTACCATCTCCAGGTGCAGGTAGTTTCACACTAATACAATAGGTCCAGGGACACCGACTCGTTGTGTTCAGCAGTATCCGTAAGGCAGACGTTGTTCGGACCAGCCTTTTGGTAAAGGTGTGGATAATTTACCGGCCGGCGGTGGTTTCTGGTAGCGGGATGCCATTGCTGGAAAAGGTCCATGCCCGTCATATGATTATTTTGCCATTGACTGTAATATTAGCCCTTGTCCTAACACGGTCAATAAATTCAATGCCCTACATCAAAAGATCTGGTCTTATTAACGACGAAATCAAAGTACTCAGTTATGTCGTGCGGTTTGACAGACATGGAGATCCAAATACTATATATCCTCTACCGCAATTAAAATTTTAAAATTGATGCCGGATATCACAGTGAAAAACTCAAAAAAATACTTCGTAAAAAATATTCCCAGAATTTCGATGGTGCTATTTCTGACCTAAAGAATATGGGTTTTATTTCCACAGTGAAAAAACAGGACCCTAAATTCTCTATCCTAGACATCAATCAGACATATTCATTCCTAAAAGATCATGGATACAATGTCACACCTGTTGGTCGTAGCAGGACCCATCATCTTGATTGAAATTGGAAATTGCGTTAATTATTTTTAACAATACTTTAATAACTTGTATGTAACTATCATGCATAGTTAAAATTTTATAAGCACGAAAAAAATGTTCCCCGTGATTAACCAGAACCGAAAATCGAATCATCGATTGGAAAAAAGTGATTAGCATGAAACAACCATTTGAGGGTTTATTCGGCGATACTTGTGAGACCCGGATTTTGCAGTTCCTGTTGCCAATGTATGGAATTGAATTTGATGTGGCTGAATTGACAGAAGAGGTCAGATTAACCAGGCAGTCAATTTCAAAAGTTATGAAAAAATTCTCAAATTGGGGAATAGTTAAGGCACGGAAAGAGGGCAGGAGCGTACATTATTCAATCAATGAAGATTCGGCAATAGTAAAACGAGTTGAAGACCTGGACAACGCAATAATCGAATTGATGTTTGGACCAGAAGAATTCAGGAAGATACATGCGTCATATACCCGGGGTATATCCACATCCTCGCAAGAGACATCCAGACAAGTAAACGAAAAAGCCACATACCAACAAGGCGAGTCAGGAAGAATTACACAACCCGAAATCTTTGAACCTTCTGGTTCAGAGTAGTAAGATACCTCAAAAATCACCGGTAACGATTGGACGCATAGCGGGGTGACGATTGGATAGGAGAATAGGCCAATATTCCCTGGTTCTGCATAAGTGTGTCGATTGAAAAATAGTCCGGGATGCAAGACTCATCAAGTTACTGGATTTTCAGGTACTACTTGCCACCTGTACGGGTGGAATATGTAGATTTTGATAAGTATTCGCTCATTGAAAACTGATCCGCTAGGCTCACAAAAATTGAGCGTGACTGTCCGCGTCAACGGATGCAAATGCCCGGACCTGCTATTCGGTACGGGTCCTTCAACGGAACTGGCGGGGAGATCAGGTCTAAACCCAGGCTGGGGGTTATCGTATCGTGTCCAGGTGCCGGCTGTTCCACACTAATACTGTTGGGACACTTCCAGGGACGCCGACTCGTTGTGTTCAGCAGTAATCGTAAGGCAGGCGATGTCCCGGCCTGCTTTGGTAAAGGTGAGGACAATTTTCTGGCCAGTTGTGGTTTCTGGTGCGGGATGCCACTGCTGGAAAAGGTCCATGCCCGGGATATGATTATTTTGCCATTGACAGACACTCATCAAAGTGATTTCATCTACCGTCTCGAAATCGTTCCTGCAAATGATAAGAATCGTCCTACGGATAAGATCCGGAGATCCCCGTTTTTTTTCTTTGAGCCTTGGGAAAACGCATTTAGACTGAGTGGTTCATAACGAGTTCTAAATCTCTTATGCAGGGGGGGGTCTCTCCGATATTTAAGGTCGCCTCGTCTTTTGTTCGGGAAATTGCATCGAGTCGGGATTGACCAGTACATTCAGGATCGACCCGTGCACCTCCATGATTTCCCGGCATTGCAGAGGCAAAAAAAGAGATGATTGTTCATAGAATGAAAAGACTGCAGTTCTATTCTCGTACTAAAATGTATGGTGCACCTTAAAGGCAGTTAAGTCGACCCGTATTGAACCGTACTGGAAAGTGCCAAAATCTGTATCCCAATCGGTGTTGTAGAATGGCAACAGGAGGTCGTCACGAAATCAACGATCCGTTTCAACACAGGAGATATCCGTAGGGCGGCATCAGGGGTCAACTATTATCGATGCCATGCCGGTTTTTTACGTGAATTCCATGATGTGACGCTTGAGAGAAACGTATATGCAGGCTCAGGCCAGCAGACACACCCCTTGTGCTCCTTTGGTGCCCCATTACTGCCCCTTATGCTCCTTTGGTGCCCCTTTGAAAATATAGTGAGTCCCTTTTCCGGTCTTCCCAATCCGGGAAATAACCTGGCGTTCTTCGAGATCGGTGAGATCTTTAGTTGCCTGCCTTTTTTTAATGGATGCAAGGATCTGGAATTGTGAATTGGTAATCTTTCCGTGTTCCCTGATATATGCAACAGCTTGTATCTGACGGGCATTCAAACCCTGCTGTCCCAGGGCTTCCGCATTAAAAATATCTTTCCTGAATACTACGGAAAAACCCTGCTCCTCCTGGAATACCGGTTCGGGAAGCCCTGCTTCTGCACATGCAGTGCGGATCTTCTGGATGCCACTCCCCCACCGTTCGATCCATGCAATATCATAAAAAATTTGGGCAACTCCCTTGTTTCTCAAAACTGATGAATGTGGTACAAATAATTCTGGCAACGTGATGCCGAAAGCCAGCCTTCCCGGGCTCCAAACTGTCAGGGAATCTTCCATGATACGGATCTCAACTGATGAGCTGATTGTATAATCCCGGTGACAGACCGCATTGATAACAGCTTCACGAAGTGCTTCAACCGGGTAGTCCCAGACTTGTTTACGCTCAGGCTCACCGGTCATCACAAATGCTACCCTGATGTTCTTCCGGATAAACTCCATCGCATCATCTACCTGCTCTATAACTGAGCCTTGCACCATCCGATCGTCAAGTACACTTATTTCATCGGAACCAAAGAGTCCGCAATGAATGGTCGCCTGAGGTAAAAAAATTTGGAGGTTTTTTCCGAAGAGCATCACCGCAGCCCATGTAGGGACATTATCCCGGATCAGACCGATTTTTTTTAAAACATTTAATGAACTTTCATCTGAAGCAATATCCCTTCTGCCTGTTTCATTTGCTTTTTTGATATAGAAAGAGAGTCGGTCTAAGTCCAGATCAGAGAGAGTTGCATGTGGCACAGGGGAAAAATCCCAACTGGAGCCAATGGCTCGCTGGTGCATTTCAGAAATTTCATAGGGCTGCATAACTCTGTTGCCGGAGCCGACTCTTCGGTAGCATCTGCCCTTTGCTGAAACCGGTTTAAGAGGATTTTCTTTGATGTGGATTACTACGACGAGCTTACCTTCACGGGTGATCTCTTCAATCTCTGGGATCAGGTGGGGTTCGGTACTCTGAGAAATGGTATTTGACCAGTCTTTGAGGGATTCGGAACCGATCAATGTCCCAACAACACCTCCGTTATCCGCAATGCCAATAAAAATCGAACCCCCACTGGTATTTGCAAACGCACTGGCAGTAATGATGGTATCCCGGTCAAAAGTTTCTTTAAACTCAACTTTTTCGGATTCGTGGAGTGTCATGAGATATCAGTACCAAGAAATGGATTTACTGTAATGATATAGCAGTCTCTTCCTTTTTCTGGTTAATTGTTTATCCTTTTTCTATTTGGGTAAGATATTGAGCTTGAGAGTCCTTGTCTACGGATGTAACTGCCTGGGTCTGCCGTCCGGTAATGTTCCATCAGCGGAACTGGCGGGGACACGAGGTCCAAACCCCGGCTGGAGGGTAATCGTACCATCTCAAGGTGCCGGCTGTTTCACATGAATACTTCTGGGACATTTCCAGGGACGCCGACTCGTTGCTTCCAGCGGTAACCGTAATGCAGACGTTGTACCAACCTGCTTTTGGTAAAGGTGTGGACAATTTCCTGGCCGGTTGTGGTTTCTGGTAGCGGGATGCCTTTGTTGGAAAAGGTCCATGCCCGGGATACGAGTACTCCATCGGTAGAAAGACCCGCGAATTCAACTTGTTATAGTGCATACCCTGGCGTGATGAGATACACAGCATCATAAATTTTCTAGTACTACCTGAAGTTTGAGGGAGATTTTCTACTGGACGTATTCCTCTATCTAAAAAATGTTACGTCTTTATAAAAACTTAAATTTTTGTCGTGATGCATACGGTGGCTCGATGAGTACACAATTAATGAAGATGCTATGGATACTATTTGGTTTTTAGCTCTGCCACCGCTCGATTATTCCCCCGCCATCTTTTCAATTTCATCCTCGGACAGGCCGGTGACTCGTGCAATTTCATCGGTAGATATTCCTCTCACTTTCATGCTCTTTATGATCTCGGTCCGCCCCTCGATCAGCCCTTCGGCATGCCCCTCGGTCCGCCCCTCAGCAAGACCATCGGTTTTCGCTTTTTCAATCGACCCCCGTTGCAAAATGATAAAATCCCGACGTTTGTGCTGCATCTCAAGTTCATGACAGGGAAGCCCGGCCTCGTTTGCAATATCAAGCGCGTGTTCTATTTCAGGGATACTTGTCAGCGTTTCCGGTTTGAACTCGAGACTTCCTGCGTCCTTGACAAAATACAGCCATTTTTCCTCCAGTGTTTGAAGTTCATTCACAGTTTTAGAAAATTTCGGGAGCTCATAGAATACAAGTCGCAGGTCCCCATTGTATTCTCTCAAATGTTTCACTTCTTTCATCCGGTACTCAGATCGTACATCATCAAAATCTTTGAACATGATAAAATCAGTTATGGTCAATGCAACAACTGGCATCAGTGTCGCATACTTTTCACCCCGGACAATCTGGGTTGAATATGACTTTGCTGCATTATAGAGGATACGTTGCTCCAATCCCTCAACATTGAGCACCTGCATCTCGATTATTACATAGGTACCGTTATCCAGTTTCGCCTTGACATCCACATACGAGTCCTTCATCCCTTCTATCAGGGGGATTTGATAAGGGTCAAGGATCTCCAGGTTCTCTATCCGGTGCCCGTCAAAATGAATGACCGCGTTCAGAAACGAGAGCAGAATATCTTTTGAACCTTCGGAGCCGAAGACCTTCTTAAAAGCAAAATCTGTTTTTACATCAAGAAACCGCATGATAATCCTGAAATAATCAATCTCATTCATTCTATACGTGTGTATCTTTAGTATATCTTATGGACCTGGAAGTAATACCAAAAAGTGTAACGTCGGTGGACGTTAATTCCTCTTATTGCACGGATAAGGTGAAGGTAGTGAAATTATAGTCTTTAACACAACAAATTGAGCGTGAGTCCGTATCAACTGACGCGAATACTCAAGCCTGCCGCGAATACTCAAGCCTGCCGTTCGGTACCGGTATTTCAACGGAATTTGCGTGGAAACCCTGGGGTCCCAACCCCGTCTGGAGGGGAATCATACCATCTCCGGGTTCCGGCAGTTTCACACTAATACGATGGGATCAGAGATGCCGACTCGTTGTTACCAGCGGTAGCCGTAAGGCAAACATTGTACTGGCCTGCTTTTGGTAAAGGTGAGGACAATTTTCTGGCCGGATGTGGTTTCTGATGCAGGGGATGCCTTTGCTGGAAAAGGTCCATGCCCGGAATGGCACTGGCTCCTTGTATTCCCACCTCTTGAAAATCCCTCCATTTTCCGGCATCTTTATCGCAAAAATTAGCCTGTTTTTCTATTCACTTCACCCTCTG
>JAPKXR010000099.1 GCA_026394715.1 Methanomicrobiales archaeon
GCAAGTGATGCGGCAGATGCGAGGAGCGCATCAAAGTCCCTTCCTTCCGGGGACGAGTAATTATCAATGGTCAATATCCCCCAGCCGGAAGGTCCCAGCACCCGGAGCACGGCCGTGCTGAAAAAAGAAGTGCCGGCCGATTCTATCACCGAGTTATCGATATCGATATGGGTTGTCTGGCCCGTCACATGCCGGACATCGTAATACCTGGTATCCCCGCTCATATTCATACCAGTGTCGGGGAAACAGCAGCCGTCTCAAGGACCCGGTTTGATGTGTATGCAGCCATCTTCTTCAGCTTGGCAAGGAACCCGTCATTATTCTCAGGGACCAGGGCATACTTCAAAACATCCTCGATATGGTCAACCGGGATTACATCAACGATGGATTTGAACCGCTCTTCGATCAGTACATCATCCACGTTCGACCTTGGGATCAGCACCATCTTGAGCCCGGCCTTGGCTGCCGCCTCAATCTTAAAGGTTACCCCGCCAACCGGAAGGACATCCCCCCGGACAGATAATGAACCAGTCATCCCGATATCCTGACGGACAGGGATTCCTTCAATCGCGCTAATTACGGCAGTTGCTACGCTGACAGAGGCTGAATCCCCTTCAACACCACCATACGTCCCGATGAACTGGATATGGACATCCAGGTTCTTGATATCCTTTCCCGTGAACTTTTTCAGTATAGCACTCACGTTCAGGATGGACTCCTGTGCAATCTCCTTGAGCATCCCCGTGGCGATGACAGTCCCGCTGGCCCCATGGGCATGGGTTACTTCTGCCATGATCGGAAGGACGGACCCTGAATCGGTACCCATGACCGCAAGTCCATTCACACGGCCGATCCGAGTACCCTCAATGACGGTGAGTTCGTACTCACGGTTGCGCTTGATATATTCATCTGATACCTGGTCCTCAATCGACCTGGCGACGGATTTCGCGGCTCTTACATGTTCAGCAGTGGTGATATCCACCCCTTCCTGCCTTGCAAGGTCACCCGCAACACGGATCAGTCCACCCATGTCACGAAGTTTCAGGGTGAGGTGGCCCTTGCGGCTTGATCTCCGCCTGGATTCCCGAATAATCTCATCTATGGCAGACCGGTCAAAATGGGGGATCTTCCCGTCATTCTTGACTTCCTGGGCGATAAACTTGAGGTATTTTTCACGGTTTTCCGGCGTATCGGGCATGCTCTCACTCATGTAGACTTCATACCCGTACCCACGTATCCTTGACCTGAGTGCCGGGTGCATCCCCTGAATCGCATCCAGGTTACCGGCCGATACCATGACGAATTTGCAGGGAACGGGTTCTGTCCTGACCATTGCACCGCTTGACCGCTCACTCTGCCCGGTTATTGGAAATTCTCCTTCCTGTAATGCAGTAAGAAGGTTCTGCTGTGCATGCGCGCCCAGCGTATTGATCTCATCGATAAAAAGCACGCCCTCATGGGCCCGGTGAATCGCACCTGCTTCAACCCGGTCATGTGACGGGGTCTCAAGACCGCCGCTCTGGAACGGGTCATGCCGTACATCACCCAGTAATGCACCTGCATGCAAACCCGTGGCATCGACAAAGGGGGCAGCCCCGTTCAGATCATTCGAAACAAGGAGCTTCGGGACCATCGCCTCTTCCCTTGGCGTAGCATAACGGAGAGCCATAAATACAAACGCAGCGGCAATAATCCCCATCAGCCACTGGAAGGTAATAAATGCATACCCGACGATCCCGATCATCAGGAGCAGCATCAGGGTATTTCTGAACTGGATCTTCTTCCGGGCCTCAGCTTTATGGGCGGTAACAATCTGCTTGCCCCTGCTTGCAGGGACTGTCCTGATTACAGGGTTATTATTATCGTCAGAATTTGGATAGACGAGGATATCCTGGAGCTCTTCCTTTGGGAGTAGTTCGGCCATTGCCTTCGCAAGCATGGACTTTCCTGTCCCTGGGCTTCCGATCATCATCACATGCCGCCTTTGTATTGCAGCCTTTTTGATGACTTCAACCGCGTGTTCCTGGCCGATGACCTGGTCGATCAGCTTGGCAGGCACTTCCACCTGCGAAGATAGCTCAGTTTTCGGTTCAACGACAGGGATGGGATCTTGCGTCTCTGCCTCGATATTTGTCGTTTCCATCGTCAGATTTACCTCTTTCTCACGCGTTAGTTCTCGTATAACTATTTCATGCTAGTTTAAGTACTTTCAGCATGAGGTAGCATGGGATGAAGGTTATCAGTACGGAGTATTCGCAGATCCTTGGTGCAAGGATCTCACAACGGCTTGGAGTGAGCCTTGTGGACGTAAAGTTCTCGAAATTCCCCGACGGTGAATTGTATTTACGGACGGGGCCCCTCGACGAAGAGATGGTCATTGTGGGCTCGGTTACGGGGAGCGATGCACTCGTCCAGCTGCTCCTGCTTATCGACGCGTGCAGTGAATCAGATAACCGGCTCGTAATTCCTTACATGGGATATGCCCGCCAGGACAAACAGTTCCAGCCCGGTGAACCGCTAAGTGCCCGTGCAATCGCCCGGACAGTTGCACATCATGTCCGCGGTATCTACACGGTGAACATTCATGATGAAAACGTCCTCCGGCATTTCGGCATCCCAACCACGAACAGCTCCCTGGGGAACGATGTTGCCGACTATCTCAAATCGGAATTTAAAGACCCCATTATCCTTGCACCCGATGACGGGGCCCGTTATTTCGCCGAACAGATCGCAGGATCAGGTAACTGGGAATTCGACCAGCTGGAAAAAACCCGGATATCCGGAGAATCGGTACGGATGGACAAGAAAGACCTCCGGACAAAAGGGAGAGATGTGGTAATCGTCGATGATATTATCTCCACAGGAGGGACTATCGCCGCCGCTGCCGGAATGTTGTATGAACAGGGGGCTAAAAGTGTTCATGCGGCCTGCGTTCACGGGGTGTTTACCGGTGGTGCCTATACCCACCTTGCAGCAGCGGGTTTAAAATCCGTCATCTGCAGCGATACGATCGAGAGAGCATGCAGCCATGTATCAGCCGCGGGGATTGTATCGAAGGCACTATCAGAATGTTAACAATCGACGGGTCGGTCCTTGAAGGTGGAGGCCAGGTAGTCCGTACTGCCGTTGCGTTATCCGCGATCACCGGAACACCTGTCACCATCGATACAATACGAGCCGGAAGAGAGAGGCCCGGTTTAAGGGCCCAGCATATCGCGGCGATACAGGCTGTTGCAAAAACATGCCGCGCCCGCTGCGAGGGCCTTGTTACCGGGAGCAACCGGGTAGTATTCATCCCCGGAGATCCTGCCCGGGAGGATATCCACGTGGATATCGGCACGGCAGGGAGCATCCCACTCGTTATCCAGGCCTGGCTGCCAGTTGCACTCCATGTGGGAGGAACGGTCACGATTTCGGGGGGGACCGAGGTTGAAAACAGCCCGACAATAGACTATGTGCAGCGCCTGCACATGAATTTTCTACAACAACACGGTGCAGATGTGATCATGACCATCATGAAAAGAGGTTATTACCCGGAAGGCGGGGGACTCGTCAGGGTTGAAGTACAAAGACCCGTGGATCTAATGCCGCTCAACCCGGCAACAACAGAAAATTGGGGATCTGAACTTTTCTCCTGTTCGTCACACCTTCCCCCCCATGTTGCAGAAAGGCAGGCAGAGTCAGGAAAGGTCCACCTTGGTGGTACCGGAGGTACCGTTCGCATCCATAACGATACCAGGCCCGGACCGGGGACCGGGAGTTCAGTCACCATGATATGCGGCTGGAAAGGGTCATCTGCAATCGGCAGGAGAGGGTTGCCTGCAGAAAAAGTCGGAGAGATTGCAGCCGGACGACTGCTGGATGAATTGAAAAAACCGGGAGCAATCGATCTGCACCTTGCTGATCAGCTTCTCATCTATCTCGCGCAGTATGGGGGGTCTTATACCGCCACAGACTGTTCCCTCCATGCCCGCACGTTGTGTTTTGTCCTTGCCCGGTTCGGGTACCGGGTGAAAATGGAACAACGTAAGGAGGTTGTTTTCTGCATATGATACCCATCCTTGACTCTTCGGTGTTTTTTTCAGATTTCCCCGTAGAGCTACCCGCATATACAACGCATTCGGTTGTGGCCGAGCTCATTGACCTCCGCTCAAAATGCCGGTACGAGGTGTTCCTTGCATCAGGCCTTATCGTGAAGCAACCGGACCCCGGTTACCTCGGGCGCGTACATGAAGCAGCAGGCCGGACCGGTGATGCATCAGTCCTGTCAACGACTGATTTTGACCTGCTGTCCCTTGCACTCGAACTCGGTGGCACGATCATCACGGACGATTTTGCCGTGCAGAATGTCGCGCGGAAACTGGGGATTACGACAATGCCGATTCACCAGCGGTCCGCGCGAGCGAGGGTATGGAAATTCCGTTGCTCGGGATGCGGGCGTTACTACCCTAAGACAGGGGAATGTCCGGTCTGCGGCTCGCTCATCAAAAGAAAACTTAAATAGATGGCTGGTTACCTCTGTTCATGTCATCCCTCGATGAGCTTATCAGAAAGGCAAAAGAACTCCTCTCAGAAGGCCACAGTCCGGGTCAGATCGCTGATGAACTTTCACTCTCGATGGAGACGGTCACCTGGCTCCTTACGCAGGTGAAAGGTACCGACATACCAAAAGATGTGCACATCGACTGGACCAGTGTAAGCAGTGAAGCATCACTCCTGGCCGCGATGGCAGGCATGATGCTGACGAGGCTTCAGTGCGCCCGCAGCATTTCCTCCACCTGCTCGTGTGAATCAGAAGACCGGCAGGCGGTAATTATTGGGATAGCACTATCCGGAATTCCCCTTGCTACCCTGATGGCCGCATCGCTGGATGCAAAACTTGCGATTTACCACCCGGTAAAACAGAGCTCCAGTGAGAGGCCGGTCGGGTCTATCAGCGGAAATTTCGCCACCGTCAAGGGGGAGTCCTGTATTATCGTCGATGATGTGATCACGTCCGGGAATACCATGAGGGAGATGGTTCAATACTTACGAAAACACGGGTCAACCCCAACCGCAATCCTCGTAATATTTGACAAGCGCGGTATCAGCGATATCGACGGAGTTCCGGTGTACAGTCTCTTTAAAATCTCGCGTATTGACTAACGGGGAATCAGGTCGATCCCCATATAGAATCACTTATATAGAAGTTCAATTCCATCTTTTTACCACATTGGAGGATTCACGATGCTAGCAGGACAACAAATTATAATTCTTAGACAGGACGTATAGCGAAACCGTGGCCAGGAAGCCCAGCGCTCCAATATCGTTGCAGCGAAGGCCATTGCAGGTGCCGTAAGGACAACTCTCGGCCCACGTGGAATGGACAAAATGCTGGTCAGTTCTACCGGTGATGTGGTGATCACAAATGATGGTGCCACGATCCTGCAGGAGATATCAGTACAACACCCCGGTGCCAAGATGGTTATCGAGGTAGCAAAAGCACAGGACGACGAAGTAGGCGACGGGACGACAACCGCCGTCGTACTGGTCGGTGCACTGATGGAGCAGGCAGAATTGATGCTCGCCCGGAAGATCCACCCGACGGTCATCGCCCAGGGCTACCGGTTAGGGATGTATAAGGCCCTTGAAATCTTAAAAGACCTCTCAGTCAAGGTCGACCCCTTTGACCGGAAGACGCTGTTAAAGATCGCCGATACGGCGATGACAGGAAAATCCATTGAGTCGGTAAAGGGAAAACTTGACGGTATTGTCGTCGATGCCGTGATGGCAATCGCAGAAAAATCCGGCGATAAAGTCCTGGCCGATGAAGATAATGTCATGATCAAGAAGCAGAAAGGTGCCTCCATGGACGATGCCGAACTGATCAAGGGCATCGTTATCGATAAGAAGCGGGTCAACGAAGCAATGCCAAAGCGGGTCAAGAAGGCAAAGGTCGCCCTTGTCGCCAGTCCTTTCGAGATCAAAAAGACACAGGTCAAGGCGAAGATCAAGATCACATCCAGCGAGCAGATGGAAGCATTCGGCCTCCAGGAACGCGAAACACTGAAGAGACTTTCTGACGCAGTTATCGCAAGCGGTGCCAACGTCCTCCTCTGCCAGAAGGGGATCGCCGACCCGATCCAGTTCTACCTTGCAAAGGCAGGGGTCCTCGCCGTAGAAGATGTTGCTGAAAACGACATGAAAAATGCGGCAAGAGCACTTGGTGCCTCAGTCGTGAACAAGGCAGAAGACCTTGTGCCAGGTGTCCTTGGCTCTGCAGAACTTGTAGAAGAATCAGACGACATCGATATCATCAGGATCGAGGGGTGCAAGAACCCGAAGACTACCACCATTCTCCTCCGGGGGACCTCAGACTACCTGCTGGACGAACTCGAGCGCGCAGTCGTAGACGGCACCCGCGTGGTAATGGATACCATGGAGGATGCAAGCTTCGTGGTCGGTGGAGGGGCTGTCGAGACAGAACTCGTCTTACGGATCCGCGATTATGCATCAACTGTTGGAGGACGTGTGCAACTTGCAATTGAAGCATACGCAGCTTCCTTTGAAGTGATCCCTCTCACCCTCGCAGAAAACTCGGGGTATAATATGATTGATAAACTTGTCAACCTGAAAAACGCCCATGCAAAAGGGCAGAAAAATGCAGGCCTCAATGTTTATAACGGTGAAATAATTGACATGTTGAAAGAGGGAGTCATCGAACCTTCCCGCTCGAAGCGGCAGTCAATCCAGAGTTCGGCAGAGTCCGCGATCATGCTCATACGAGTGGATGACATGATGATCACCCAGAACAAGGCACCCGGCGGCGGAATGCCGTATTAAGTGCTAAAAAAATATGAGGTTAAATCCTCTTTTAATATTTTATTAACATCATGGGTTTATTACGATGTCCAAATCACTACCATGAACCATCTTCGTAATCCGATATCCTTATACGAAATCCGATAAAGTACCGTACCTGTCATGCCGAGGTAGTCTAGTCCGGGAAGGCGGTAGCCTCGAAAGCTACTGGCGCCCTGCGCCTCGGGAGTTCAAATCTCCCCCTCGGCGCTTTTAATCATGTTCCTTCGACGCCCTCAAACAGTGGACACTGCGTCACACATAAGCTACAACGGACCGATGCCATCCGGGCAATCCACGGGGCAAACGGGGTTGCAAATTTAAGTAACATCTGCAGTCCCAGCAGCCATTTTACTGCCGGGACGAAGGACGGAGGTACCCATGTCCTGATAGTCCGGCACCGGAACCATTCGACACCATCCGGTCCGACCGCTCCCCCAGGGCAGACTGTAACGCATCGTCCGCACCCGGAACAGAGCCCTGGACCCGGAGTTCCTGTACTGGCATGTATTTCACCGCTAAGTTCATGTTCAGAAACAGAAAGGTTTGTAACAACACCGAGTAACAACAATCGTGGGCCATACAGGGGAGAGAGAAGGATGGAGCTTATTCCTATCGATCCCAGCCTGCCGACTTCTGCAACCTTCTTCAACCGTACAACTCCATGCACGCGCCCATCCTGAACCCTGACAGGCAGGTAGAGCGGAACGGAAAAGGCCGGAGTACCTTCCATATTCAATAACCGGGCGAGGAGTTTTGCAGAATTATCCAGGTCCCGGGCTATCCGGAGCATCACCCGGGTCTGTTCCCGTGATGTCATCCGGTAAGCCTGTACAGGGACCGCTTTTCCGAACACGATAACAGATCGGGCTGACGGTAACATCTGCACAACGGATTTTCTATCGGCATCCGGGAGGTTCGCGATGCTAACCTCGGCGAAAACGTCTATCCCCACATCGGTAAAAAAAGTTTTGAGATCCAACCCCATTTACACTCTATAACCAATCAGGCTTGTTCCCTCTTCAGAGTATCTGCTTCTTTTGTTAACGGATGATCCGGAAAATGAAAAACTGGCGTTCCCAGGATGCAACAGGGATCAGGCATCCGATACACGGTTCTGGAATTACTTCGCGCATCGGTAACGTAGTTATCGTTTTATCTGACTCCATAGATAGTCAGGCAGGGTATCTTCTTCTCCAACACATGTGAAATACAAATGAACAGGTCGATACTGCATTCACTCCCCGATGCATACGCATCAGAACCAGGAGGTTATGGCTGTATGAAACGGTTTCATTTCACTTCCTTATTGTTTCCGAGGCTAATTTCCTGTCTGATAGATGATATCAAGCTTAACACACACATTCAGGAGGATTTTATCGGATCTTGATGACAGAGATACCGGACCCTATAGCCCGGGAATAACATTTCCATTAAGCTGAAAGAATCATTTTCTAATATCGTTGGAATTTTCTGTAATCGTTTATAAATTAATTATTTATAGAGGCGTTTTTAAATCCCTGCAATCAATATATTTCACCAATATTATCTTTTTCCGGGAGTGGAGTTAGAGAGGTTGAAACCCTTCCTTTCGACGT
>JAPKXR010000388.1 GCA_026394715.1 Methanomicrobiales archaeon
CTCGCAGACTTTGAAAATCCGGAGAATAACGACTGGCTCGCCGTGAACCAGTTCACGGTTGTCGAAGGGCAACACAACCGGCGCCCGGACATTGTACTGTTCCTCAACGGTCTCCCCATCATCGTTATCGAGTTGAAAAATCCTGCAGATGAAAACGCAACCTTACGGTCGGCTTTCAGCCAGTTCTCGACCTACAAGCATCAGATACCGTCATTTTTTGCATACAATGAAATGCTCATCATCTCGGATGGACTCGGGGCTCGGGTGGGCACCATCTCGTCAAATTACGAATGGTTCATGCGATGGAGGACCGTCACCGGTGATGACCTCGCTTCCCCGGCCCTTCCGGAGCTCGAGGTACTGATCAAGGGCATCTGCAATAAACGGAGGCTGCTGGACCTGGTCAGCCATTTCATCGTGTACGAAGAGGACGCAAACGGGAACGTCATCAAAAAGATGGCTGGCTATCACCAGTTCCATGCAGTCAGGAAAGCCATTGAGACGACAATTGCTGCTTCCGGTCCGAAAGGAAACCGGAAATGCGGGGTCGTCTGGCACACCCAGGGATCGGGAAAAAGTCTTACAATGGTTTTCTACGCTGGCCAGGTCATCCGGAACCCTGCGATGGAAAATCCCACAATTCTCGTGATTACCGACCGGAACGACCTCGACGACCAGCTCTTCGGAACATTCTCCCGGTGTCATGAACTACTCCGGCAGACCCCGGTCCAGGTTTCAGACCGGGACGACCTGCGGTCGAAACTTGCGATCGCTTCCGGGGGCGTGATATTCACCACGATTCAGAAATTCCTCCCCGAAAAAGAAGAAAACCATTATCCTATTCTTTCAGACCGGCGAAACATCATCGTCATCGCCGATGAAGCACACCGGAGCCAGTACGGATTCGGTGCAAAGGCCAGTGGGAAAACAGGGGAAATCTCCTATGGATTTGCCAAATACCTCCACGAAGCACTTCCCAGCGCATCCTTTATCGGTTTCACCGGGACACCGATCGAGATGGCGGACAAGAGCACCCGGTCGGTATTCGGTGAGTATGTCGACATCTATGATGTCCAGCGGGCCATCGACGACGGGGCAACAGTCCCGATCTATTACGAGAGCCGGCTCGCAAAGATAGAGCTGAAAGAGGAGGAACGACCCCATCTCGACAGCAATTTCGAAGAGGTAACAGAAGGAGAAGAAGTCGCTACCCGTGAGAGCCTAAAGAGCAAATGGGCCGCCCTTGAAGCAGTTGTCGGGACCGAAACACGCGTCTCCCTGATTGCCCGTGATATTGTCTCCCACTTCGAAGACCGTGAATCAACCATGAACGGGAAAGCAATGATCGTCGGCATGAGTCGCCGGATCTGTGTCGACCTCTATGACGCAATCATCAGGCTTCGCCCTGAATGGCACAATGATTCCGACATGGAGGGAGTAATTAAGGTTGTAATGACCGGCTCTGCAACGGATCATGTTGATTGGCAACCGCATATCAGGAATAAACACCGTCGTGAGAAACTTGCAACACGGTTCAAGAACTGTGAAGACTCCTTCAAAATAGCAATCGTAAGGGATATGTGGTTGACCGGTTTCGACGTCCCCTGTCTGCATACGATGTACGTTGACAAACCGATGAAAGGCCATACCCTCATGCAGGCGATCGCGAGGGTAAACCGGGTATATCGCGATAAGAATGGCGGAAGAATCGTCGATTATCTCGGGCTCGCCGAGGAACTCAAAAAAGCCCTTCGGGATTACGCCGATAACCAGGGTAAAGGAAAACTCTACATCGACCAGGAAGAAGCGGTCGCGGTCATGCTCGAAAAATATGAGGTATGTTGCGGCCTGTTCCATGGGTTTGACTGGTCCGGATGGAAAAGTGGGGACCATAGTGCAAGACTCAATTTAATCAACCCCGCAATGGGTTTCGTCCTTGATCTGAAAGATGGAAAGCAACGACTGCTCCAGAGTGTGACCGAACTCACCAAGTCATTTGCATTGGCAATACCACACCCAGATGCTCTTAAAATCAGGGATGACGTTGCCTTTTTCCAGGTCATCAGGGCACAGATGGTTAAACTGACAGGAGCTGATGGCAGGTCCCCGGAGGAAATCGACCATGCAATCCGCCAGATTATCTCAAAGGCAGTATCCTCCGACGAAGTCATAGATGTTTTCGCGGCTGCAGGGCTCAATAACCCGGATATTTCGATATTATCGGATGAATTCCTGAGTGATGTTCGATCCCTCCCTCAAAAGAATCTCGCTGTGGAGATGCTCAGGAAATTACTGAACGATGAGATTAAGGCACGGAGCAGGAAGAACGTGGTCCAGTCCCGATTATTTTCTGAGATGCTTGAGGCTACCATTAAAAAATATCAGAACCGGGCAATTCAGACTGCGATGGTTATCGAGGAGCTCATCCAGCTTGCAAAACAGATGCGTGAAGCAGCTGAACGTGGTGAAAATCTTGGACTTTCTGAAGCAGAATTGGCTTTTTATGATGCCCTGGCTGTCAATGACAGTGCAGTCCAGGTCCTTGGTGATGAAACCCTTAAGCTCATTGCACAGGACCTTGTGAAAACAGTGAAGCAGAATGTAACTATCGACTGGACGGTAAGGGAGTCAGTCCAGGCTAAATTAAGAGCGATGATCAAGAGGATCCTTCGCAAGTACAAGTACCCACCAGATAAACAGGAAGAGGCGACGCTTACGGTGTTGAAACAGGCAGAATTGCACTGTAAGGAAATTACGGCAGCTGTGTGATAATATTTTTTAGTATGTTCAACGACCCCTCACATTTGTTTACGCATTATCCCACTCTCCCGTTTGCTTATTTCTGGGAAAATTCATGATTCATAATCCAATTATTTTCCGGGGCTACATTTTCGCAGGGGTTGATACGGATCTGCAACAGAGTAGTTGGTGCCCTTCGGGGCATAGAGGGAGCCGGGAGGTTTAGCCACCTCCCATTCTATTAAAAAAATCTATTTGCCCTTATCCTCAAGTTGTTTTGCGATCTTTTCGAAATCCTTGTCTTCGGTTTTTGCCTCTTC
>JAPKXR010000103.1 GCA_026394715.1 Methanomicrobiales archaeon
GACGTATCGCTTCATGACATGGTTAAAATTATCGTTATACTGTTACCACTGAAGGTCCAGACCTCCCTTACAGTAGCACGAAGAATACTGAAGAATATCCGGAATAGAAGAGACTCAAGAATATCTAAAATGAAGCGGAAAAGAAAGTTTATGTCGAACCATTCGTAGGGAGCCGGTATGTGTGCTCAGCTGCAATTAGTAGCTTCCGGCTTCCCATAAATACTGGTTTTTTATGCTGTTTAACATATATTTTAGAGATGAGTGGTCTTAAAAACAGAGTTTCTTAACGGAAACACCTGATGTTTGAACAGTCAGTCTAATTTCAGCGGGCCAGAGTGGTTATATTGGTAGCATAGTGCGAGTAATGTGACATTGTAGAGATAGAAGCCCATCGACAAATCCCGTAAACCTACGGGCGTGTGATCTGTTTGGAAATATTATTCCTTCAGAACATGATTTATCGGAATATGCGGGACTAAATATCCAGTCCGAATATTCCTCCGATCCGGGCTGCAATCAGTAGTATTGAGACTCATGTTCCGCAATCTTTTAACCATAATACTACGTAGTTTATAGGACACAGCAGCATGCCGGTGTTGCGAAGCAGCATATTATTCAAAGCTTTATGCCTGCCCGCGCTCAATGGTGTTCTTTCCTGTGCCTGTGTGACACAGCCCGGTAGTGTGCCTCCTTGGTAAGGAGGAAGTCGCGAGTTCGAATCTCGCCACAGGCTTTTTTTATTCGGTCAACGATGTAATCTTTGTTTTTCGTGTTTTTTTGATAACATAATACCGTCTGTTCATTCGTTCTAGATTGAATGAGAAGAATGATAGTCTTCCTTCCCGGATTTTAATTATTTTATGTTAAGATATATTAAGCAAGATATCCCACCTGAAGAGAAAATAGGACGCTTGAAATAAAATCCCCCGTGTAATCATAAAACGCCGGATCATTAATTAAATAGAGCGTAAATAATCCTTCAATGTCGAGACCATGCCTGCTGGTCTCATTATCCACTATCAGGCGAATGAGGTGAACAGATTGGAATGGGTAGAAGCAAACGATCAGGACGATATCTGGCAGTAATCACTTTTTTCCATCGGGTAGATTTTTCTCATAGTACGTACAGAACGATCCGCATCTGGCACATCCTTCATTACACGGCTCTACATGAATAGTGATAGTTGACCTCGGGTACTCAAGTCTCAGGTCAGACTCCAGGTGGTCTTCGAAATCGTGTGATAACTCGACAGAAATATCTTTTGGCATCACAAGGTGGAAATCAATGAATATTTCCGGGCCTGCCCGACGTGTTTTCAATTCATGGAATCCGGCATAATCCCGTGCATGCTCGCAGATTATTTCCTTGATCCGCACCTCATCTGCTTCGGGGAGCCTCTGGTCCATCAGGTCAGAAAGTGACCTCTTCGTAAGGTCGTAGGCAGCCTTCATAATTACAATCGCAACGCCAATCGCAACGAGCGGGTCAAAAAGGGTAATCCCAGTCAGCCGTATCAGGATAAGTCCGAAAAAAACGCCGAGAGAGGTGAAGACATCGGTCCTGAGGTGCCATGCATCGCTTTCAAGAGCAATTGAGTCCGTTTGTTTTGCCACCTTCATAAGCCGTGAAGACACATACCAGTTTACGAGCGCTGAAAACCCCATAACGGCAATACCCGCAATGAGCAATTCCGGAGTAAAATGTTCGGGGGCCTCCCCGAGCAATTTTTTAACTGATTCGTAAATGATCAGGACTGCAGCGATAAAAATTAGCAGCGCTTCTACGAGGCCAGAAATATCTTCGAATTTACCATGACCAAACTCATGTTCGGAATCAGGGGGTTCTGCTGATTTCCTGACAGCAATAAACGCAATCACCGCTGCAACCAGATCCATCGAAGAATGTATTGCTTCAGAGATGATACTCACGGAACCGATGGCAGTACCAACAACAAATTTTAACAGGACAAGCCCGGCATTTGATATAATAGAGAGCCTTGCGGTCTTTTCTTTCAGTCTGTCAAGAGTATTTTTATCCTGGTCCGGCATTGTGGTGGTGTCCTGATTAGATATGAATTGAACAATATTTCAATATATTGAGGAATTTGGGTTAACACAGGACTCCTAGTCATCTACGGCTAACAATCATTTTCATGCAGGTTAATATTCCGGAATAAATGGAAATCAGAATTACTATCAAAATTCATCTACAATTACCAGCAAGATATTAAAACAGGTAAGATTGAACTATTGTGAATATCATAGTTACATCTGAATAGGTGAAAAATGGAGTTTACCCCGATACAGTTAGATGCTTTGCAGGAACTCGCAAACATCGGAGCTGCCCATTCAGCAACCACGCTATCAATGATGCTTAATTGTCATGTCAGCATGAATGTGCCTGAGATCGATATTGTCGATATCGGTAATATGGGTCAGTTACTTACTGATGATATTACCACGTTGGTTGTATTTGAACTCCAGGGAGAGATACCCCGGGGGGGCTTCCTGGTCCTGCATTTTCCAGGCGATTCCGCTGTGCGGACGGCAAATATTCTTATCGGGTCCGGAAATATCATCCGTCCTTCCGGGGAAATGGACAAAAGTGCCATTCTCGAAGTAGGCAATATCATGATCTCATCGTTTCTCAGCGCGACATCAGACCTTCTTGGTATCATAATGCTCCCCTCGCCCCCGGTTCTGGTGATAGATATGACACATGCTGTCATCGAATCGCTGATCGCCGGCATGACGACAGAGGTCAATGAAGTAGTGGTATTCCGGATAAACCTGGCTTCAGATGAACATGAAATCGCGGCTAACATCATGATTTTTCTCGAGGTCTCCACATTACAGATGGTAGCTGAAATGCTTGAAAAAATGATAAAACCAGAACCATGACCGGACAACCGGAATATTTTCACCTGACAACCTTTTTTAGAGATTCTTTATCATTTAAAATCCCTTTAGGTTCATTGATTCCGATCCCATAACCCCGGTTTTCCTGATTGTAATTGTTCGTCTCCCTGCTCGTCCAGGTGGGAATTACGACATGTGATGAAATACGAGGCGAATCTTGGCTAAGTCCAGGTGACAAGATTCATAAATTCCGAATATTATGTCCTTTATCGTATCACTGACATATTGATTGGACGCAGCGGTGATAACCTGACGATAATTACCACCCCCCCCTGATATCGATAAAAAGAGCCAGATTATGGATATAGCAAGCAGGCTAATAATGTTGATAGCCGGCACTTCGCACTCCGTGTTAAACAACTATCAACCGGGGGATCCCGGCATTCAGAACCTGTTCCTACGGTTTCCCTTAATATTGTAACGCATTTTTTTAATTAAGTTCTATTGTCGATCATTTCCATTGATTTTTATATTCAACCGCATTCATCGTATTCATAACCTGTATTCTGAATTTAAGATAACGTGACCGTTTGTTAATGTTTTTTAGATTGCCTTGCAATAAAAAGTCGTTGATTCAAACAAAATTGGAAGAAAATTCCCTTTGGATTAATAGGATAACAAAATATAGGCCATTGCTCTTTTATCGTCATCCCCCCGTTTCTCCCCGAAAGATCGGGCTTCCCGGTTATCGCCTATCAGTATTTTTTCTTTCCGAATCGTCATTCCACGGGTAATATAAATGAAGACTCTTATGACCCGTCCTGTCAAGAAGTATATATACTTTGAAACGAATTTCTCCAAAACTACCATGAATAAACATACCATCGATATGAAAGCCATCGCACGGAGCGCAATGGACAAGTATGGTTTTGATGTTCGGTTTCCTGAGTCAGTACAGGAGGAGGTTAATGCCATACAGGAACGTATTTTTGCAGAAGGAGATCAGGACGGTCGAGACCTCCGGGATCTCCTCTGGTCATCCATTGACAACTGGGACTCAATGGACCTGGACCAGCTGGAATATTGCGAAGGCGGGACTGACGGAGAGATACATGTCAGGATAGCGATTGCCGATGTTGACCTGTATGTACCGAAAGGTTCGCAGGCCGATTTGTACGGCGCCCATAACGGTACCTCGGTATACACGGGAATAGAGATCTTCCCACTGTTTCCGGATAAACTGTCACGGGGTATCACGTCGTTGCTACCTGGCCAGGACAGGATGGCGGTAGTGATTGAATATTCAGTGCTGCGTGATGGGAATACCCGGCCAGGTGACATTCACCGGGCACTTGTTCGGAATAAAGCAAAACTGGTCTATGAAGAGGCAGGGGACTGGTTTGTGGGGGCGGGGACTGTTCCACAGGAAGTACGGGACGTCCCCGGTCTGAAAGAACAACTCATGTTGCAGGTGGAAGTAATGCTCCGCCTGAAAAAACACAGGATAGATAATGGAGCACTTGATTTAGACACATTAGAAGCACATGCAGTCCTGGAAGAAGGTTCGGTCAGGGATCTTGTCGTTCAGGAGCAGAATATGGCCCGCAACCTGATAGAAGAGTTCATGGTTGCTGCAAATGGGGTCATGGTGTCATTCCTTGGAAATGCGAATCTTCCCATGATACAAAGAATCGTACGCATCCCTAAGAACTGGGAAGGGATCGTACAGTTGGCTGCACAGTACTATGATACCTTACCTGCCATTCCTGATTCGAAGGCTCTTTCTTTGTTCCTCGACAGGCGTAAGGCGGCAGACCCTGAACGGTTCCCGGACCTATCCCTGGCGGTCATTAAACTCCTCGGTCCCGGCGAATATATGACACTGGAACCGGACGAGCCGCCATACGGCCACTTTGCTCTTGCTGTAACAGATTATACCCATGCGACCGCTCCTAATCGCCGGTATGTTGACCTTGTCAACCAGCGCCTTGTAAAATCAGTCATTAACAGGTCAGCCAATCCATATACCCTCAAAGAACTTGTCAGCCATTCTACCTGGCTTACAGACCGTGAGAAGGCATCCAAGAAAGTTGAAAGATTTATGCGAAAATCCGCCGCTGCAGTGCTGCTTGAGAACCGTATCGGGGAGTCCTTTGAGGGGTTGGTTACGGGTGCGAAAGAGTCCGGCACCTATGTCCGGCTGATCACACCACCAGCGGAAGGCAGGATTATCCGAGGCGAACGTGGCCTGTTCGTCGGACAGAAAGTCCGCGTCCGCCTGTTGAAGACAAACCCATACAAGGGATTTGTCGACTTCGAATGTAGTGGTACAATAACAAATCACCCATGAGTCCAATACTGGATGCACCAGAACAGCTAAACATATGGATGGGCATTTATTTTTCCTGCATTGGGCGATTAATTGCTTAAATTTATCAATAAAGTAGTTAATCCCCGGTTTCTGGTATGAAGATATACCCGGGGATTATTCTTTGAATTACAGCGATATCACGCAGACCTGAAATTCATAGCCATTGGTCGGTGTGCCAGAATTCCTGGCAGAGTACCGGACAATGTCTATACGCTGGCAGCAGGTACAGATTTTCCCTGATATATCGTCTGGCGCGCATCTCTGAAGTTGAATTTCTCAATGATAAGATGTGCTTCTTTTAATTTTCTTATTGCGTACCTGACCGTTCTGGGAGAGATGTTTGTTATCTTCACGATGTCCTTGTGAGTCATCGGGTCTCCCCTCTCAAGGAGAGACAGCACGGTGATTGATGATGGGGGCAGATGTATTTCTGGCATCCATAGGTGTTAACGGCGTTAACAATTAAAGTTGTCGATTGTTCCGATCCACGATCATGGCCTCACGGTAATACAATTGTTACGGTTGTAAATGATTACGGACATTTGAGCCCAGTTTCCACGTAATAATCCAATTTTATATGGACTTCATAATTTTGCGATGATACAGTAATGATATGGGCCGGCATCAGCTGCTGAAACTATCTGGAAACCCACAGATTCTATCAGGCCTATTGCTTTCTCTTTTGAAAATCGTTTTTCGGGGGGCGGACCGAATTCCATGGGCTGATCTTTCCAGTCAAGGTCTACCAACACACCAGTAAGATTCAGCATGGTCTTAGCATTTTTGAGAACTTTTCCCGGGTCTTCGAAGTCGTGGAGATCGATTCCAAAAAAAACCATGTCTGCACCACCTTCACATAAGACCGTATCTTCACCTGTACCAATCTCGGGAAATAGTTGGTCTAGTTGTTCCTCCTTTGACTGGATAGCCAGTTGGTGTATGGCTTCCTCATTAATATCAAAGGCATGCACCTGTCCCCGGGGCCCAACAATATGAGCCGCGGGGATTGAAAAAAATCCTTCACCGCACCCTATATCAATAAATGTCATTCCTGACACAAGCCCGGCATCAGAAAGAATTGCTTCAGGATTCTGCCATTGCCGTCTTATGGGATCATTCGATAAAAACCTACGTTTACTCATTGATACCTCCATGGTTGCTGTGTACGGTTAGCTCCAGAATTTATCAAATTTTGCGAGGAGAACAATATCCCACCCAAATTCAATGATGCAGGCCTGGAGAAAAAATCCCGATTACCGGTTTTTGTAACGGTAACGCCACCCAAAATATCATTAAGATACCAGAAAAATCCGTGGAGACCTGTAACGCAGATACCTTCATGCATCTTGAATACCTGATTGGTAACTATGTATGATATCGAGAACAGCAAAAAAAAGGGAAACTGGATTGTTGTTTTCTACAAGCAGAAAGGCGAAAAAAAAATTGAATCCTTCAATTACCAGGATACTATTTAACCAAAAAATCAACGCTCCAGACCTTCTAAACCATCCGCATCGTTACAGCGTTGGTATCGAAGTACACAAGGTATTCCCAAAGGATGATTAAACAACTATCGTCTCTTTCACCCACTCTCTTTTTCCCACAACTACCTGGTGTCGGATCCAGAGAGGGCCTTGATTTTTTCAACGGTCTGGGGAAAATCCTCTTTTTTATGTGTTTCGCTACCTGGACCGTCTTTCCTATATGATCATAGTACCACTCATAATTTTCGAATCCCGAATCCAGAAAAATACATTTGTTTCCTTCCTATAATTCAATACTGAGGTCATCGCTGGCAACGATTAACCCCGGGAACGATGGTTCAAATTGTTTCTTTATCCTCGCCCGGTCATCGCAAGACTTGTAGACTTCCGCTCCGAAATGCATCAGTGCAAGCTTTTTGGCATCTGATTCTTTTGCTATCCTGATCGCGGTTTCTGGGTTGAGGTGTGGCCAACCAGGGCTTTGTTCTCCCGGTAACAACCCGCATTCAGTAATGAGCAGGTCCGCATTCTGAGCGAGAAGAACCGCGTTCTCACAGAACCCAGTGTCTGTGCAATACGTGATAATCCTGTTATCCATAACGAGCCGGTACCCGAAACATGGCACGGGATGCAGAAGCAAGCGGCATTCTAATGGAAACGGGTCTTGATGCCGGCCTTCTGATAATTCTATGAAATTTACAGGGTAGGGCAATTTTGCAAATGGTACCGTAAACGGCTCTCTGACAAGCGAGTTGAGTACTTCTTCTGTACCTGGCTGTCCGCAGATATTCAGTCCTCCCCTGAAATTAAATTTGACCAGTGTGTGAAGCCCCGTGATATGGTCCAGGTGGAAGTGACTGATAAACAGGTAAACCGGTTTATCCTGTGTTATATAACGATCAACCTTGGCGATACCATTACCGGCATCAAGAATAATATCGAATTTTTCTGACTGAATAAGTACCGAACAGGTATTTCCTGTAACCGTATCATACCAGCCATTTGTCCCCAGGAAGGTCACTTTCATGTAAACCTATCGTGTGGCGGGCAGGGCAAAAAAGATTGAGATACACCATAACCGATTCTCGTCCCAATTTGAAGACCCGACTGAAGGAGATAAACCGGGGCGGGAGAGTAATAAACCACGTGTGATGCAACTGAATTAAAAACCGATCAAGTCCCAAAAATCAAAATGTCTCACTGCCGTTACATACGGGAAAAATAACCCTGTGTAAAATTATCGGTTCATCCGGCCCGCCGGGCAATAATGACGATTGCGAGAATCCCTGCGGAAAAGAGCGACCCGACTGGGAACGCAGCCTTGGTAGGCGAAGCCTGTATACCTTTTGCTGCACACAGGACCTCAGTTTTTTCGAGGTCTGCTGTCGCATTGGTCAATCCCGGCCACGGAAGGTCATACTCAGGGTTTATGTTAATTGAATGCCGGTATGCATCAATTGCCCCTGTACAATTACCCCTGTCGGCAAGGATTCCGCCTTGTATATGCAGGTAGTGTGGGTTTTTGGGATCTATCGTAATGGCTTTGTCAATTGTCTCCTCTGCTGCAGAGAGATTCCCCGTGTTTCGGAGGGCAAAAGCTTTCAGAGCATATGCCGTTGTGTATGCAGAGTTCAGCGCCAAAGCTGAGTCCGCATCATTTATGGCATCCTGATTCTTCCCCATCGCAAGCAGGGCATAACCACGGTTCGCATACCTGACCGCCTGGGTATCATTTGGTATCGCCAGGCTGACTAAATCTGCTGCCTCCTGGTAATGCCCCGTTTTCCTCATTGCATACGCCTGGAGGCAGAGTAATTCCGGGTTATATGGATAAGAAACGAGTCCTTCATTGGTAATAGTGATAACTCCACTCCAGTTTCGTTCTGCCATCAGGGCTTTTCCAAGGGTTTCATATTCTGTCACATTTATTATCGCAGGAACTTTGGTTGTAATATCCGTACCGCTGTTCATCAAACCGGTAACGGGAATACAGATGGCCATGACGAGGAGCAGGAGGAGGAGAATAAAATAAATTTTCGCTACGAGTGAAAAAACGTGATTATTTGGCCGTACGGGTGACATGGCACAGTATTGGATAACCGGTTACTAATATGTTTTTTAATTCGGAGATTTCGGCAGGATATATGAATGATTTTTCACAAAAGCTCTTGACATTATCATCTTGAAGTGTTTGTTGCCCTTCGGCATTATGTCGGGTTTCATTTTAAGTTGATACAGGAATTACCGGAGGTTCGGCAATCCTTACAGGAGGAACTCTATTTTGCGAGGGTATACATCGCCCTGGCATAGATTTTGGCAAGTAGTACAAGTTCGTCACACCCTATTGATTCATCGGCGGCGTGAATAGCATTGGTCTTGCCTGGGAAATAGGGGCCGAATGCCACGATATTCGGTAGCCTTCGTGCGTAGGTGCCGCCCCCAATCGCGACAGGGGTCCCGGAATCACCGGTTGCATCATGGTAAACGGTTGATAGCACACGGATGAGGTCCGATTCCGGTGGGTAATAGAGTGGCGGCTGATGTTTCCGAACAATAGTTTGGACACCCAGGTCTTTCAAAGTTTTTTGGATAATCTCTATAACGTGGTCAAAGGTTTCAGTCACCGGGTACCTGATATCAATAGACAGAGTGAAGGTCTGTCCCACGTAGCGTACCACACCAGCATTCAGGGTGAGGTGCCCTGATGGGTTATCTGCAAGACCCAGGCCGAATAATTCACCCGTTGTTTCCATCCCGATTTTTTTCTGCATGAACCGGACCATGTTGTGAGCTTCCACCGGGTTAAACTGTATCGTCGATAGAAACGCAACAACCTGCATGATCGCATTTTTTCCATGTTGAGGTCTTGATGCATGGGATGAGACCCCTTCCGACCGGATGATTACAAGGTCCCCGTTCTGCTCTGCGGATATCGAAAACGCTTGACACATATGCGAAAATTCTTCACATTTGAGGATAAGCTCAAGGGGGTTCCGTGTCCTGATTTCTGCTGCGGCCTGGTCCGGTACCATATTTGCCGCTTCACCCCCATTGAATGACACGAGGACGTCATCACTGGAATTCCGATAATTCAATAAAAAATTTCTGGAAAGATCGACCTGGAGGATCCCCTTTTCTGCAAATACTACCGGAAAATCTGAATCAGGGGTGAACCCGCAGACGGGTGGTTTTTCCTTTAACAGGTAATGCGTAACATCAAGGTCACCTGTCTCTTCATCTGTTCCAAAGATTATCCTGATACGCCGGGTGAGTTTCACCCCACTATCCCGTATCGCCGTAAGGCCGTATAATGCTGACAGTATTGGACCTTTATCATCAAGGGCTCCTCTGCCGTATATCCTTCCATTGTGGATCCTGCCTTCAAAGGGGGGGAATGTCCAGTGAATCCCTTCGGGAACGGTATCAAGGTGCCCGAGTACTGCAATATATTCTTTTCCTTCGCCATACTCCACAAAACCTGCATAATTATCTAAATTTTTAGTAAAAAATCCCATCCCTCCTGCAATATCAAGAACTGCCTGTAGGGCAGCAGCCGGCCCCTGTCCAGATGGCTTCCCAGGTTCTGGTTCTCCCGCCACGCTCCTTATTTGTACGATACTTCGGACAGAGTCTGTAAGTTTTAACCTGTCTTGTTCGATTAGCTGATCCAATAGGAAATATAATTTATTAATTTTTGTAGGCATTGTTAACTCCGGCAGGACTAACCCTGGAACCATCACAATAATGTTTGAAATACATTCATTTAGTCATACCACATCTTGAGTCCCTGCAGGTAACCAGATATCCAGTTACATTAACGATAAATAAAACAGAGCCAAAGGCTTTATTTTGATATCTGGGCAAATTTGAAGATATATTCCACCAGGATAAAATACAGACCTTGCCCTGATATCGTCCCCGGAAATCTATTCTGATTTTGTTTATTCGTTTAATTTCAAGATACCCTTCAATGAGCGCATGAAACGATAGAAGGTCCCTGTAAAACATTTTAGAGTTACTATCCCGGGTGATGTGAGTTGTAAACGAATATTAATTTCATTGAATATTCGCCATATGGCATAATTACGGCAGATATCAGGTTAATTTAAAAAGTTTATGAGATACAGCGGGCAATAACAACAGGTACGACCATAATGTATTTACCTCATGAAGTTACGGGTGAACGGGATTATTTATCACCCCAATCGCTGTTTGACCCCTTAAAATCGGATAAACCTAAGATACCTATATATACTTAATATTATATTTACTAATTGAGGTATTTAGAATGGCAGATTTACCTATTGCGGCAGTTGTTAGAATTGCGAAGGCGAATGGAGCCGAAAGAGTCGGCAGTGATGCAGCGGCAGCACTTGTAAAGAAGACTGAAAAATATATTGCACACCTTACCAAAGAGGCAAACAAGCTTGCGCTCCACGCAACTTATCCGGGTCGTTCCGGTCGTTTTTTTGCGCTCCATACCGTAGTAAAATAAGGTCGTGGTAACCAGCTGGGTTTATTGGAGTTATAACGCAGCATATCTGCCTGTTCCTTTGCAATGGTACCGGGACCTTGCGGTTATTACCAATTGCAGACCTGGCTTAACCTCTGAATAAATAGATGAATTTAATTTTTGCGTACTGCGATGAGAGGCGTGTGACCCGATCCGGATACGATCGCATTAACATCAGTACAGACCTGGAATACAGTTTTTGAGATGTCTGAACATGCCAGTCCTTCAATTTTAGAAAATTTCCCAGTTGGACCTGAAAGGATCCTGCTCCCATCATAGTGGAGGAAGGAATTTTTTCCTGCGGCAAACAAAAAATTAGCTGATAATTTGAGGTCAAATACCGCAGATTCCTGAAAAAGTGGGTCCATTCTCATCCCTGAAAGACGGTACAATCCCCCAAAGTCCATAGAACGGTGACAGCAACCAGCCGAAACAACCAGGCCTCCATTCATGCAAGGATCAGGTACAATACCAGTAATGGGCTGACGTCCGTCAACGGTCACTACCCGGCCTGTATCACCAGCAATCATCTTCAGTCCTCCGGGGAGTTCTCCCCGGTTAAATCCAGTATAAACTGAATGCCCGGGTCCGGCAGCCATCGAAATCTGCACCGCATCGAAAAGCCATTCGCTCAGTGGCGTGACTACCCATTCACCCGAATCAAGAGAATAACGGTACAGGTTAACAGGCGACAGTACCACAATCTCGGCTCCGTGGATAATCAATCGATAAGTCCTTTCTGTTGAAGGAGCCATCCCGAATCCAGGCCTGTTCACACGGGGTGGCGGAGTCAGGGTAATACCCTTGGAGAGTCCGGCAAATGGTATATCGGTTAAAAATTCCCAGTCGCCAAAAGTATTGATCCATACATCACCTTGCTCCATCGCTACGAGTATCCGTCCGTCGGGCAGGAGAAAAAAATCATCCACCGCACTCATAAATGGCGGACTTTCCTGTTGAAACTCCCTGCGGTCCAGGTCAAATGAAAACAGTGTGCGTTCGAAATAATGGAGCCAGAGTGTTGAGCCACTCATATCTATCCGCTGCAGGTGGTGCCCGGGTTTTTCCATGAAATCCTCCTATTACTATGTTGTCCATGAATACAGGGAACAAAAAATAACCCCTGGATTATCATTTCCAATACGATCATTTGTATACTACTGGAACTGTGGGAGATATCCCTTGCCCTTTCTTCCACCTGAATATTCCAGTACCTTTGCGAGGTGGACCTGCCCGCCCATAACCCGTTGCACTCCATGCCAGATAACCACATAAATTCAACCATGCAGATTAGATACCAGGTCTTTCTTCTTCCTCTTATGTACCGTAGAGAGGCATGCACACTCCACCTACTCACCTGAGTCAGTGACAAGACCTGCGGAGTGGCCGGTTGAAAGAAACGCATCATCCAATTTCATCAGGCAATACCGGAAATCACCCATTTCGAGAACAATGTCTTCTCCACTCCGTTTCAATGTTCCAACCTCTGTCTACGAACCAGAAATCATTGTCTTCATCATGCTCACCTTACGGGTATATGATCGCCATTGCAATTCAATATGGCGTCAGATACGGATTTTACACAATTCTTAAGACAATACATAAGAATGTAAAAAATACGAGGGGGGCCCAGGCAGAGTGTGCGACCCTGGCTCGAAGGACTGGAAAAAATGCTCATACAGAATGTAAAACAATACAGACCGTTCATGAATAATTCAGGTAATGACGAGATACGCAATAAGTGACAGGAGGAACGCAAGCAATAGCAGAGCGATACTAACGGGTCCAATCAGGGAGAGCATGGCATTTACAGCTCCTGCAAGCTGTGCAATACGTTGCGATCCGAAGATGACAATTTTTTCACATTCAACCGTACTCCCAGCCACATCTGCTTCAGCCATATTGGCAAGTGCCTCACTCAGTGCCTTCCCGACAAGGGGGACAATAGATTCGACGGGAATGCGGAGGCCTACGGGATTATTACCCGATATCGTGTTCACAACATGGGAGTCTGTCGTCATCACCTCCAGTTCGTCTACGATTCCAGAAAAACTATCCCTGATTACCTCCCGTACCCCTTCCTGGATATTGTTGCCGTCAAATAATACATAGGCCGTAGTCTGGCCGTCGACCGATACAGTGAGCACCTGGATACCCTGGTCTCCGAACCCCTCCTCACGGTAGTAAGGGACTGCCGTATGTGCACCACCAATCATCAGTTTGTGGGATTCCATCTCCTTGTAACGCTTGAACGCAAGTTTACTGGCGTTCATGTATTCCCTTGCAATCGCAGTTGCCGGGTGGACTGGGGTCATGTCCTTAGTACTGCAGTTATGGGCATCAACAAACAGGATATCCTGGCTCACACGATGCCCTTCTGCCATTATCGTCATCCCGATATTGAAGTCAAGATCTTCGGTCCTCAATGGTGAACGGGTACTGACCAAGAGGAGCGCATCGCCAAACCGCTGAACCAGAAGAGAAACAGAACCTGACTGGATGCGTTCTGACCTGCTTGCTGTTGTATGGAAGGTAAGGTCATTCATCGGGCCCCTCATTGCATCGACAATTTTCTGTATCTCTTTCTCGGATACCAGGTTGAAATCGTGGGTGGCACACCCGTGTGGGACCATCACGATGCCTTCGAACGCTTCCTGCAGGCACCGTGGAATATTACCCCCTCCAATATCCCCCATAGGACCGGGGTGAACATTCGGTACAGTGAAAATTATACTGGTTTTCCCGTTTTTCCGGAAGAAAAGGCTCACCTGCGGGACGTAAACCTCCTCCCCGATCTCGCGGAAAAAGTCTTCCATACCCTTCGACCCATCGGTGAGGTGGGCGATAAATGCATTCAGAAATGAGAGTACCCTGATATTAAAGGCTCGCTGAAGTGGCCGTTCGATCAGCCAGAGGATCAGGATAAAGATCAGGACAAAGACGATCACCAGTACAATCGCAAGAGTAAAGAACGGGGACGGGAAGATCAGGGTCCCAAGAATTATCGCTGCAGCAGCCTGGAATAATGCAGGCGGGAGCATATGAGCTACCCGGTAATCGGAAATTGCGACCAGTACCATCAGCCGTATCCCTGATATGAAACCAAGTGAAATCGCAAAAAAAAGCGGCAGCAGGCTGACCGAAAAAACCATGGATGACAGGGTGATAATTACCGAAAAAATTGTACATGCGAGTGCAAGTAATCCTGACCTGTTCCAGGTCATCTGTTTCCCTGATACGTCAATGTAGGGTTTCGTACAGAGAAATGCGACAATTGCAGGGATGGTAAACCCAAGCGTCCCTAAGAAGATGAAACCCCCGTAAATCCTGATACTCGCACCATCAATAATCAGCCCGAGCACTACCAGTATCAGGAGTGATACCGGCCAGGAAGGAGCGTTGAAAAGATATCTGCTGAGCCGTTCAAGACGGACATCCGCTGCCACGGCCATCAGGAGAAACCTCCCAATAAAAGTTCGTTCCGGCCGGCACCATGACGGAGGACCTGTGTACTGGTATACCGGAGTGGTCGTGAATAGAATGGCGCATTCAGTGCCAGGCTCTCGTATTCCCCACCTTCACCGGCCAGGTGGATATGATGGCGGGCGGAGATTTGCGTGAGTTGCTCGATTAAGTCGTAATTGATATGGCTACCTAACAGGTCTTCGGATAACCCATCTGCCGCAGTCACCACGATGATAGCATCCATTCTCTCCGCAACTTCACGGAGCAGCAGTCCGGGGTCCATCTGCCAGAGCGGCGCAAATACTTCGATGCCAAGATCTTCTGCAATTGCCTGTACACGTTCATACTGGTAGGTTGAATTTACGGCACCGACGGTTATTCCGTCAATTTCAAGTTGTTCAAGGCCGTTGAGCTATGAAACATGAAAGAGTCGGGGTTTTCCGGCCGGACTGTGACGAGGTGGGTTACCTGGATCCCCTGGTCAATTGCTTTCTGGACTGAAAGGATCGAGTCCTTTCCACCAGATGTGAGCGCCGCATACCCCATGATACTATTACTTCGATCTCGTGGGTTCTAAAAGGCTTCCAAAAAACTTCCCGTACCGGGCTTCCATCTGATCCCAGTCCGGCAGGTTTGTCTGGCACCCGATCGATTCGACTGCGAAGGATGCGGTAATGGTGCCTATTTTACAGGCGGTAAGGGGTCCGTATCCCCGGTGATATGCCGTCAGAAAACCTGCGCGGTACGCGTCACCAGCTCCGGTCGGGTCGGCCATCGTCACCGGAAATACAGGTATCCGGGAAGAATTCCCCTTCTCATGAAGGACACTCCCCTCCTTTCCCAGGGTAATGACGACCATCGGTACACGGCTGATTATCTCCTCCCTGCTTGTACCAAGGATTATCTCCATTCCTGTGATCTCATGCTGGTTTGCAAATAATACATTGATCGTGCCAAGGATTGCGTCAAGCTGCTCTTTTGTGTAGCGGTGGAGGTCCTGCCCCGGATCGAAGGTGGCAAATTCACTCCTTTCGGCGACCTTCACATTAAAACCCGGGTCTGCCGTTGCCATGTGAACAAACGGGAGAAACGGTGCTTCCTCGCGCTCAAACGCTACCGATGCGCCCCATTCAAAAAATGTGATCTGGTCGCCTGCCTCGTCGGTAAACATGAATGCCGTGGCAGTATGGGCACCAGGGAGGGTATAGAATTTCCGGACAATCCCGAGTCGTTCCATCCATTGCTCGAAGTCACTCCCTGAAAAATCACCACCTACCGCACTGATAAGGGTACAGGGCTCATTGAGTCTTGCAATTCCGGCAGCGATATTAGCGGCCCCACCACCAAAATACACCTTTCGGTCAAGAATATTGATTGAACCATTCACTGGCGGGAACCGGGGGACACGGCTGATATGATCGATTGCCGTGTGCCCGACCACCGAGATCATAGCCCCTCTTCATCCATGTCCCGGTTTATCCTTTCCCTCTTGTTTTTCTCTCCCCTCACATCTGTTTCCGGTAAATATGATTTCTTTTGTCCGGACCTTTCTTTTTTTGGTTTCTTTTGCTCTGTTGGCAGTGTTTCATTTAGTTCCTGCACGTCCTTCACCTGCAGGGGGATATCGCGGAGTGCTTTTCCTATCGTTGATTTTGCAATCCGCGATGCGTGTTCCGAAGATTCGGCACGGAACACTTTCATATCGAGAAGGAGGCCAACGAGAGCGGTGTCTGCTACCACGATCGCGCTGTTAAGTTCACCTTCACAAAACGGACAGGCAAGCATTCCTGCTTCCACTTCCACAAATTTGGCCTGGGGATTCAGACGTTTTCCTGCCTCGCTGATTGCAATCCCTATCGCATCATCAAGGGTCTTTACGTCTTTTATAATCCAGGCAGATTCAAGTGTGACATTATAATCAGGCATTATTGAATTTCATCTCCGAATAAATTGTTTTTGTATTCCATCATCGCCCCGGTTACCAGGCATCAAAATGCACATGCTCACCCACATCCATGCGTCCCGTCAGTGTACCCGGCGGCCTTCCTTTCCCCACCGTAAGAAGGGCAACTGCCCTGATATGTGGTGGAAGCCCGAGAATATCGCGCACACCGTCTTCGTCAAATGCACCAACCCAGCAGGAATGGAACCGCCGTGAATGGGCTGCCAGCATCATGTAAGTACATGCAATGGTCGCATCCTGCACGGCATATAAAATGCCCCGTTCGCCATAACGGGACATTGAACGCACATAATTCGCACAGACAATAAAGAGGACCGGGGCGGCTGATATATGGGGTTGATCATATGCAGCCCCCATAAGTGCCTCCTTCTGATCGGTTTCCCTGATAACGACCACATCCCATGCTTCGAGATTCCCGGCACTCGGGGCGGTGCTGGCACTGTCAAGGAGGAATACGATATCGTCCCCGGTCAGTTCCTCATCGGTATAATCCCGGACTGAGGTCCTGCTGATCAGGAAATCCAGAAATTCAGAGGAGTCCATGTTCGTTGAGTACCTGCCAGGACGCCTGTGCAACCGTTGTTGAACCCGTCACTGCCTCACTGATACGTAAGGACGCCAGACCGTATTGTTCACTCTCAACAAGGCTGATTGCTGAAGACAGGAAGTCAATAGACTTTCTAAAGCCGGATTGTTCGCTTGAATGCAATGCCATCTGAAGTTCGGCACGTACCGCTTCCATGATCATAATAAGCATCCGCTTGCCACCTGCCCGCTCCTTTTCGGGGAAACTTTCTAGCGCCATCACCAGTTGCGAACAGACAATCAGTTCACTTTTTGCCCGGTCTGCGAACTGGTAGTTCTTAATTGCCGCTGTAAGATCCATAATCAATAGAAACTTTGGAGGGATTAATAATAGGTATCAACGCACAAAAAATGAGCGAGGAATCAATGTTACCCCGCCATCCCGGGGTATATATATTCCTCAAGGTATTCCAGATTATCGGGCAGACTTCTGCTTTGCGCCCATTATCGATATTTTTGCGCGGCGCATGGATTTCCGCACGATGGTGTCTGCGGGGTTACCCATGTCGCGTCCCCTGCCACCTCGACCGCCTCTGCCGCCCCCTCTTCCACCTTTCCGTCCGCCCGGCCTTCCGCCCTGGTCTCCGGATAACTGGTCAAGCTTTTTCAGCGTGGCTCCTGCCCTGAACCGCTGGTTAGGCCCTGGTCTCTTTACTTCACCTTCTGATTTAGGGACTAGCCTGATCTGGCCTTTTACGCCTTTGACCTGTACCCATTGTGTTGTTCCTGTCTTTCCCATGAAACTCCTTTATAATTAGAGCCGGGATTCTTCATAAAGTTTCGCCATTATCCCGGGCTGAACGGGGAGAAATTCAATAAAAAGTGATGGTAATGACCGGACTACCGGGATGTACTGACTCGTGCGATCTCCTTTCGCAGGAGTTCGCTGACAACTTTACCATCCGATGAACCCCGTACTTCGGCCATCACGACACCCATGAGCGGTGCAAGTGCCGCATTCCCTTTTTCCCGCACGAAAACCGCACGTTCGTCGACGATTTTTGTAATAATCGCATGGAGCTGATCGCGGCTGACAGCCGGGGCACATTTCTTTATGGCTTCTCCGCTACCGGCCCCTTTTGCGATCATCTTTAATATTTCAGGGATGGCTTCTTTTGCTGCTTTCCCCAATTCAACTGCATGCAACACTTCAATGAACAGGTCATCGGAAATCATTGAGATATCTGCCCCGTCCCTTTGAATTTCTTTCAGGGTCATTAAGATAGTACTGGCGGCAAGTGTTGGGTTGATGGTTTCCGCGATCGATCTCTCGAAGAGTGGGAGGCGTTCAGAGAATGCGATCTGCCGTGCCAGCCCTTCATCAAGAGCGAGTTCCGTGCTGAACCGGTGTGCCCGTACCGTAAGGAGCTCGGGCAGGGCGATGCAGTCCCAGGTAGACGGTCCAACATTTACCGGTAGTACATCCGTTTCGGGATACATCCTTGCCGCCCCGGGTAATGGTCGCATGTAGGCGGAGTTTCCCTCGGGAAGCATCTTCCTCGTCTCTTCCGGGACCCCGTCCAGTGCAAAACGGGCCCGCTTTATCACCTGCATGGCCGCGCAATGTGCCTGCTTCGGAGTTGCTGCGACAAGGACAATGCAGTCATTTTCATCCGTTCCAAGTGTTCGATGAAGTGATTCCACTTCATTCTGGGTAATCCCGTATGCCGGTAACTCATCCGTATGGAATATACCCCCGACGCCGCAAATTTTAGCATAATCCGACATCTCGGTACCGAGACGTCGCCCGGGCTGGACCTCGGTACCGACAAGACCGGAAAACCCGTTAAGCCGAACTGCAAGTATCATTTTAGCTTTTTTGAGGATTGCAGACCCGGTCCCGGCAAACAGAGTGGTCACATCAACGGGCCCTGGTTGCACAGACGCCCCGCGTGAGATCAGCTGGTCACGGATCAAAATCAGGTTCTGCTGCCGTTGAGCCTCTCGTTTCACTACATCTGCGACAAGATCCAGTTCCTGGACACCTTTTACCTCGATCCGTGCACCTCCCTTAATGGATATATTGACATCCTGCCTGATCGTCCCGAGACCGCGTTTCACTTTGCCAGTTGAACGGAGGACCATGCCGAGGTACCCTGCCATCTCCCGGACTTCTTCGGGTGTGTGCATGCAGGGGGAGGTGGTAATCTCCACCAGCGGAATCCCGAGACGGTCGACCGAGAAGGTCTCGCCCTCCACGCGTTGTGCGGCCTCCTCCTCAAGGCAGAGTGTCTCGATCCTCCCGCCGTTTGGGAGCGTACCATGCACGGCAACCAATGCAGTCCGCTGGAAGCCGCTGGTATTAGAACCATCAATGACAAGTTTCCGCATCACATTGACCTGCTCGATTGGCGTCATGCCGAACATTTTTGCAATGGTAAGGCTGAGTAAAAGGGCTTCCTGGTTAAGCGGCGCCGGGGGCTCCTCGTCATTCTCCACAAGGCAGGTCGAATCATACGTGTAATAGGTGAATTTCCTCTCGCGTTTCATCTCTTCACGGGCTGCACCATCAATCTCCCCCATCTCGCTCTCGGTTGCACGGAGGTACCGGTGGTACTCACCTGTGTGCTCCCCTGACTTCCGGAGCAGGGTCGGACACCTGCAGAAGAGTTTTTCTTTCGTATCGAGCTGCTGGTGGATCTCAATCCCTGCAAGGAGCCCGATCTTTTCATAGTCCATGGCGTGACCTCCTCGTGCATTCCCCGATCAAAGAAGAGGAAAGAAGCAACCGCTGTTTGTCCGGATCTTTTTCATTGCCAAGCACCCACATCAACTTGACAAGTGCTACTTCCGGCAGGGTATCGGCACCTTCGATGACCCCGATTTTCAGGAGGTCACGGCCCGTGTCATACACCCGGTCACAGACTCGTCCGTTCAGGCACTGGGACGTCATCATGATGACCGTCCCTTCGTCAGCCAGTGATTTTAGGAATGGTATCCATTCGGTGCTCACGTGGCCAAGTCCGGTACCGGCGAGGACAAGCCCGTGTAACGTCCCTGCGTCCGGGAGCGCGGATGGTGGCATGCCCGGGTAAAAGTACAGGAGCCTGCAGGACTCATCGAGGGCCGGCCGGATGGCCGGTTCACAAGACCCCCGCTTCACCGCTTCAGGTGACAGGTTTACGTCTAGGGACGGATAGTCCACGTAACCCAATGGCGGTATGCCGATACTCTGGAATGCATCACGGCGTGATGTATGCATTTTCCTGACTCTCGTAGCCCGGTGGATTGCACAGCGGTCATCACTGGTCGATTCATGCATCACAACGGCCACCTCCCCGAGCGGGCTGACGGCTGCAGTCGCACTGCATAACGCGTTCATCGTATTATCGCTGCTTGGCCGGTCAGCCGACCTCTGGGAGCCGACAAAAATGACGGGCACCGGGGTATCAACCATGAAGCTGACTGCCGCCGAACTAAATGTCATGGTATCCGTACCATGGGTTACCATCACACCCGTTGCCCCGTCGTTGATCTCTTTGTAAACCGCGGTTGCAAGTTCCTGCCATATTGCAGGGGTCATATTTTCAGAAAGGATCGTGTACAACTGTGTTGTCCGGTACCTGGCAATCCCTGAAAGACCGGGGATTGCCCTCAAAATATCCCCTGCATCAAACTGGCTGGTAACGGCACCGGTCCGGTAATCGATCCTGCTTGCGATTGTCCCACCGGTGGAGATAATCGAAAGGCAGGGGAGTGAATCATCCTGCACAGCTGAAATTTCCGGTCGCCTGACCGGTACTGGTCGTTCCAGAAACCTGCAGGTCTCCCGGCCGACACCGATGTTATATCCGCTGTCAAGTTTGATTACCGCTTTTCCATCCCGATCTGTGATGTATGTCCCATTAAACAGGGTGCCACCGTAGTTGCAGTTCACCCGATCACCCGTTTGAAGTTGTTCCATTATTGTGCAAGCCTCCCTGCTTCTGCCAGCATTGTTTCAATGGCATGGCTGACGAGGAGTTTTTTCGATTCGGTACTGGAATGGTCCATGTTCAGTCTCTCTCTCGCAAGGGCGATTGCTTCTGCTGTTGCGGAAGGTGCAGGTCCGCCCGGGTGGTCACGGGAGGCCACACTAACCTCGACCGATAATGCAGTGATAACCTGCTCCTCTGTAAGACCCCTTTCTGACAGAGTCGTCCCCGTGATCTCTCTTGCGGCATCATCAAGAGTTGTTTTATCAAGGGTCCCGTTCTTTACGGCCCTGCCAACAATGCTGTGAGCGGTCCGGAATGGAAGGTTATATTCCCGGACGAGGAAGTCTGCAACGTCTGTCGCAGTCGCCATTCCTCTCCCTGCCTCGGATTTCATCCGGTTGGTATCGAACCGGGCGCCGGACAACATGCCGGACAGCAACTGCAGGCTCATGATTGCGTCCCTGGTTCCCCTCCAGAGGTGCGGGGTCAGCTCCTGGAGGTCCCGGTTATAACTCATGGGCAGGCCCTTGGTGATGATGAGTGCCGCCGTATATGCCCCTGCAACCGAGCCTGTCTTTGCCCTCATGATCTCGGCAGTGTCGGGGTTTTTCTTCTGGGGCATGATTGAACTTGTTGAACAGAACGGGTCACTAAGGCTGATAAACCCGGTAAATGAAGAGCTCCAGAGGACCAGTTCTTCACAGAGCCGGCTTGTGGTTACCATCATTATTGAAAGGGCTGATAGGACTTCGAGGGCAAAATCCCGGGTCGCGACTGCGTCCATTGTATTCATGATAATCCCATCGAACCCGAGCAGGGTAGCAGTATAGTCCCGGTCTATCCGGTACCCCGTGGAGGCAAATGCGGCTGCACCAAGGGGTGACCGGTTCACCCGTGCATATGCTCCATTCAACCGGTCAAAATCACGCGAAAATGCCTGCTCGTAGGCGAGGAGATGATGGGCCAGCGTGGTTGGCTGTGCATGCTGGAAGTGGGTAAACCCGGGCATGTATGATTCACGGTGTTGTTCTGCACATGCAAGCAGGACGGACCGAAGTTTCACGAGAGAATACAGCTGCTCAATGATTTCATCCCGCAGGTGAAGCCGGATACAGGCAGCAACCTCATCGTTTCTTGAGCGTCCGATATGGAGCCTTCCGCCAGCTTCTTCGCCGGCAGTTGCAATCAGGACTGACTCAATACCCGCATGGATATCCTCAAAATGATCAGAAAAGGCCTCTTCTGGCACCCCCGTCCCCTGCATACCGAGCAGTACTCTCATGATAGCCACGGCATTGTCATGGTCGATCACATCCTGCCGTTTCAGCATCAGGAGGTGTGCGATATCCACGAGCAGATCTGCCCCTGCTATACTCCGGTCCGCATCCATTGAAGAAAGGAATTGTTTAATCCCCTGTGTCCTTTCACCCGACAGGCGACCGCGTCTGACTACATCTTCCTGCATTGGCCATAATCACTCCTGGTTATAAATTGGCCACCAGATGAGATTAAAGCCACGCTTTTCTTGAGGCGAGCTCGATCGCACGCTGGACTGACTCCTTCGGAATTATTGTTGCGACAGGGATATGGACAAGTTGTTCAATAACGCTGCTGACAATTGGTGCACAAACGATGGCGATTGCACCTTCCCGTTCAGCCCTGACAGCTGCAACGATCGCGTCCTCCATGGTATGCACGGGATATTCACGGATATTAATATGGTGACCTTCGACGTCAGCGGCCCGCTCGACTACCACATCGAGTACCGGGCGTGCGGCAATGAGACCAATAAATTCTTCCTCGTTATGCCGGTAATACCGCCGTAATGCACGGACTATTGCCCGCAACGTGGACAGGTTCGGGGAACGTTTGCCGTGAAGAATTTTATAGAGGGAACTCTGGGCGATGCCACTTTCAACTGATAATTCACGGATAGTAATTCTCAAATCCTTTCGGAGAATACCATTCAGTACCTCGACAAACTCTTCATCTGATAGCAGGGCTGCCCGCATAAGCCTATCAACAGGGTCCATCTGTACCATTGCATTGATACAATAAGGATAATTGGTTATAATAACATTCGTTTTGTGTCAGAACAATTCTTAAATTTTATCTTCTTATGGACATTTTAAATATTTTAGTTATCCAATAGAAAGTCAAAACCTGAATAATTAGTACAATTGTATCATCTTATTGTCCTTAAAATGAATATTTAAATATTGACAGGTAGACATTTTCCGGTATGAAGAAGATTGCATCTATCATCGTTGTCTGCATCACTCTTGCAATGGTCCTTTTCATGGCAGGATGCCTGCAGCCGACAACCACTCCTACGCCCGTTTCTCCCAATGGAACAACCCCGGTAACAACTTCCGCCGGCACCGGGGCCACAGAAGTTGATGTCATGTATGCAGGTGGTGTTGGACCAATGCCAGTCCTGCTTTCAACGAACCAGGTTGATGGCTATATCGCATGGGAGCCCTACGTATCCATTGCCACTGCATCAGGTATCGGACAACTTGTTACGTATACAAAAGATTTCCCACCTGTACCTGAATGGAACAACCACCCATGCTGTGTGCTCACTGCAAGAAATGACCTTGTGGCCGGCAACCCCGGCTTTGTGAATGCGATGGCCGCCCAGACTATCCTTGCGGACCAATGGATAACCGATCATCCCGACGAGGCTGCAGCTGACCTGTCAGAATGGGTCATCGGTAATGATACCATCAAGTTTGGTAACCAGTCAGTGCCGGCGTTAATCGTGATGAAGAGTGCGATACCTTCCATTAACTATACGACCGACCCTACCCCGCAATGGTTAAACGGGACGAAAAATTTCGTCAGTGCCCAGATCAGTCTCGGGTATATTACCGGCAGTCTCAAGAACACAAGTGCCGGGAACATGGATGACACCCTCTTCGATTTCAAACCGTACCTGGCAGCAAAGAAAATGATTGCGGATAAGAAGATCATTACCCCGGCAAAGGTAAACAAGCAGGTCGGAATTGGCTACCTTAAAGGAGATATACACTGCGGGTCTCTTATCATCGCGATGAAGGAATGGCAATACTTCAATGATACCTATGGAATTGCAATCAAACCAAGGGACCTGACTGCAGCAAGGCCGGAGATCTGTGACCTGATCGTCAACGGAGTCCCGGTTGCAGAACTGAAACTTGTTACGGCTGATGCAGGGCCGCAACTGATGCAGATGGAAGCAACAGAGATTATCGGGATGGGCTATGCGGGCGTCCCACCTGCAATTGCTTCTATTGACAAAGGATCTCCGATAAAAGTCCTGATGCCGACACAAACGGAAGGCTCAGCACTTGTTGCGACGAACGGATCGCCTGCCCATGACTGGAACAGCTTCATCAGTTATGCCGCACAGCGTTCAGCCAGTGGAAAACCGTTGAAGATCGCAGCCCCCGCAAAAGGTTCAATCCAGGACATAATGCTGCAATATTCCCTGAAGTACAGTGGCGTGGCAATAAAATTTGTCTGACCTTCCCTTTTTTTCAACGAATTTCGCGTTATGACACGTCCTTTTCCTGCGATAACCCGGGTCCATGGCTTTCCCGGTATTATAGGGCAGAGCGATAACCGGGCACAAAACATGACGGTAACAATACACGGGCCCTACCCCAAGATCGACACAAAAGAAAGTTCATCTGGCTTTAGGGAGAAATAGCACTATGCAAATGCCCCCCGGAAAACCACAATGGTGGCATCAGATCCTTCCAAAATCCGTCCTTATTAAAATTGCACTCCCCATCATCATAATTATCAGCTGGGAAGTGCTTTCGGTACTCATCGATAACCCATTCATCCTCCCTTCGATCGAATCAGTCCTGCTTGTGCTTTCTGAACCATTTGCCGATATCCTCGGAAGTGGGAGCCTCGTCGGTAATGCATTGGTCAGTCTTAGCAGAGTTTTGATTGGATTTATCATTGCTGCTGGGCTCGCAATTCCCCTTGGTATCGGTATGGCCCGGAATGGTAAAGTCCATGATTTTTTTGATGCCACATTACAGGTATTCCGACCAATTCCCCCACTTGCATGGGTTCCCCTTGCCCTGGCGTGGTTCCGGATCGGCCTTCTTTCCATGGTCTTTATCATCGCAATCGGCGCATTTTTCCCCATCCTGCTGAACACACTTGACGGTGTGAAAAGCATAAAAAAAACATGGACCGAAGCAGCTCACACACTTGGTGCAAAAGAACGGCAGGTCCTGGTCAACGTGGTTCTCCCGGGTGCAGCACCCACTATCTGGACGGGTCTTCGTGTCGGGTTCGGTATTGCATGGATGTGCGTTGTCGCTGCCGAGATGATGCCGGGAACCAACTCAGGAATAGGCTACCTGATTATTACCTCCTATAACTGGGGGCAGGTGCAGGTCATCATTGCAGGCATTATTATTATCGGGGTTATAGGGCTTGGAATAGATTATCTTTTCAAAATTGTGGAAAGAAAGAAGTTTATGTGGCGGGAGCTTGACCGATGACGCTGATTCTAAAAAATATCGGCAAAGAATTTGAACAACGGGATATCCGCTCACCTGCACTGGTATCCATAAATCTAGAGGTTGAAGAGAAGGAATTTACCTGCGTCCTTGGACCTTCGGGGTGCGGTAAGACCACACTGCTCCGTATCATCGCCGGTCTTGAGAAACCAACCTCGGGAAAGGTCATCATAGGCGGAGAAATTGTTTCAGGACCGACATCGCGCATGGTGATGATTTTCCAGGACTACTCACTGTTCCCCTGGCGTACGGTCATTGATAATATCGCGTTTGGTCTCGAGATGAAGGGGATCGGAAAAGAGGAACGTCAAAAGAAGGCAGTCCACTATCTCGACCTGGTAGGTCTGTCCGGGTTTGAAGAAAATTTTCCCTACGAGCTCTCAGGTGGCATGCGCCAGCGCGTTGCCGTCGCACGGGCGCTTGCGATTGATCCCTCGGTCCTTCTGATGGATGAGCCGTTTGGGGCCCTTGACGCCCAGACCCGGAACATGCTCCAGAGGCAATTACTTGAAATCTGGGATAAAACGAAAAAAACGGTCCTTTTTGTGACGCATAGCGTTGATGAAGCGGTATTCATGGCTGATCGTATAATCGTGCTTACCAGCAGGCCAGGAACTATAAAAGAAGTCGTAACAATCGACCTCCCGCGGCCACGAGACAGGACAAGCCAGGACTTTGCAACGGTCCGTCGTTACGTGCTCAGCCTGATCGATGAACCCCAGTCCATCCAGTAAGATTTAATAGCAAATATCTCCTTTTTATAAAGAACGAATAGATCGAAGGAGTTCTGAGCCATGGTAAGAAAACCGGGAAAGATGTATAGAAATATTTCAAAGAAGGCATATACACGCCGAAAATACATGGGCGGTGTGCCGGGAAGTAAAATTGTCCAGTTCGAGATGGGAAACCTTTCGTTAGATTTTCCGCTGGAGGCCCACCTCGTTGTCACCGAAAGTTGCCAGATAAGGCATACTGCGCTTGAAGCGGCCCGTATCGCAGTGAACAGGCGCCTGATGAAAGAAGTCGGAAGGAGCAACTTCCACTTTAAAATCCGGGTATATCCGCACCATGTGCTCCGCGAAAACAAGCAGGCAACCGGTGCAGGTGCAGACAGGGTATCAGAGGGAATGCGGCTTTCCTTTGGAAAACCCGTAGGGACTGCTGCGCGCGTGGAGTCAAAGCAGAAAATATTCACGGTGTATACCACGCCCCAGTATATGGAAAAGGCGAAGGATGCACTCCGGCACGGAGGTCACAAGCTCCCTTCACCTTCGTATATCATCATCGACCAGGAATTGGTCATTAATGAACCAGCAGAATAATAATTTTTTTTAACCCGATTTTATAGATCATCACGTATCGACGTTTCGTTTGATCATCGAATAGGTCCGGTGCGGGTCAATAGGACGTTTCAGGAATTTTTATAATCCTCCCTACTTCAGACGCTATACATCTGTTGGCGGCAACAGGTCAGAAATAAATCGGTCCAATATAAGTTGGGCACGGGGAGGTTACCCCTTATTTTTTGTCACTGGAAATAATAACAGCTCTTTTTATGAATTGGGAAGGTCAATGCTGGGTGTCCTGGTCTGCATCGATTACATCATCCACAAATGTCGTTAACTGGCTGAGTACGTCGGGGTCTATCCCTTTTTCTACCATGAGGAAAATTCCGGATAAATTATGGATTCGCAGTTTATTCGTGACAAAGTGGATAAACTTGGTGATATTATTTGATGGGATGTAAATCAGCATCGAATTGATAGAATCAAGAAGGAGACAGGTTTTTTTCCCTTCAAGTTCTTTTATACACTCAGTGATTGCAATCCCCATATCGGTAAGGTTTCCGGGATTGCTGATATAGCGACAATTTTTCATAGGTGGTACATTTGATCCGGCCGCATATCTTGTTACGGCATCGACAAAATAGATTTTTTCATCATTTATCCCGTATTTCAGGTAATTCTTTTTCAATATACTCGTCAATTGGTTTGTCGTCACCACGATGATATAATAGTCATGTTCAACGGCAGCTTTTACCACTTCAAGATTTTTATTTCTTATGCCGGTTGCGGATGCCAGGACGATGTACAGTTCATTTTCCGTTTTATCCATCATGGAAAAAACCATTGAAGTCCTCCTATTCCGTAAGGAACTTTTTGGACGCGGGTGATATCTCACCAAAGCCATCAACAATCGTCTTGTTCAGGTTGAGGATATTCTGCTGGATCTGTTCCATATTCTTAACCTGAAGAGTCAACTGGGAAACAATCTCTTCCTGGCTGAAATCTCCCCTGATGATCCCCTCCTCAAGCAGGGCAATATTCTGCCCGACCACCTCTACCGGCGTCTTGAGTCGCATCGCTGCCTCCTTGATATAGCCAATATAACGCGTATTCGCATCTTTTAATTGTGCCTCAGCTTTCTTGCGTTCGGAGATATCCATAAAACTTTCAAGGAGATGTTTCCTGCCGTTAATATACACCGGGGTAACGGTTTTGATAATTGGAATCGCCTCACCCTTGCCATTCAGAAGGACCCGTTCTGCATTATCGACCTCATTACCAAGATCCGTAATGGGACATTTACCAATATCTGCGGGACATATGAAATGGTGACACATAGTTCCAACAACGTTATCCTTTGGTACTCCGATCATCTGTATTGCCACAGGGTTGGCATCGACTATTGTATGTGTATCCGGGTCTACAATTACGATGCCGGTTTGAATCGAATTGAAAATGACTGTTAATTTTCTCTCACTTTCGAGAAGGAATTCTTTTTCTGTGATCAACTGTGTACGTGACGCCTCCAGTTCCTCTGATAAAATGGCGACGAGTAGCGTGACGATCACAAACATTGCCCCCCTCAGGATCGGGGCCCAGATAGATTCTCCCCCGATGAAGTATCCAACTCCGATGTGCGTGATGGCAAGGATAACCGCAAGGATAACCGCTTTTTTCTGGTACCATATTGCCGCCAGTACAAGGAGAACATAAAAGAAATGGGTATACCCGATAGAAACCCCGAGATAACTATGCATCAGGATTTCAATGACAATACAGATAACCGCAAGAATTGTTAGTGTCAGGATTTTCATCCTCTCATCCCTGAATGAAGTGGAAAAACGGGTCATGGGACTCTCTCTATGCTCCTTTGTCTTTTTAGTCTTAACTTTTTTCCGTAGACACTAAAAAATACCCCGATATCATCTGCCTTTCTTATCCGACAAACGATTGAAAAATCTTGTACCATTTATCTAAAGCGTGATTGCCAGGACTAATTCACTGACGTAGATCCAATCTTATAAACATACCGGTCCTTACAGCAGACCCCCCCTCATTTTCAGTAAAGTCCTGGAGAAAAAAAAACCTCTGTTAATCGGTCAGCAGAACATCGATATCAGTCATGATTGGACGAATCATTGATAAAATTTTCAAGACACAGAATAATGTTACTATCAGAAATTGTAGGAGAACTAAAAAACGTTTGAATGAATCAATCGATATTATTTCTCGATTATCCATCATTTACGCCACATTTAACGTCAGACCACCAGGTCTACCGGGTATTTTTTGCACCATGGATAGCAACCTGACTATCGGTTTGTTGCAGAATTCATAAACTAGTTATTTGAGGATAGCAAATAAGCCTTATATTGTCTGGTACACGTTTAGTGTGTAATAAAAAGGGGAATTTCTATGTTATCTGTTTTACTCGTTGATGATGATCCTGCCCTGTTAGAAATTACCCGTATCTATCTCACAAAGAACAAGGAGATGGGAATTGATACGGCGCAGTCTGCGGCAGAAGCGCTTGAAAAATTGAAGAACGGGACTTATGATGTGATTGTTTCTGATTATGATATGCCAGTCATGACGGGAATAGAATTTTTGAAAACTATCAGGACGTCCGGGGACCTCACCCCCTTCATCATCTTCACCGGAAAGGGGCAGGAACAGGTGGCGATGGAAGCCATCAATAATGGTGCAGATTTCTATCTTATACGTGCGGGAGACCCTAAAAATGAGTTTATTTCCCTTGATCACAAGATAAGAAAGGCAATTGAGCAGCGGCAGGCGGATATTGCAATCAAGGAATCTGAAGAACGCCTGCGAAAACTCCTGGCCTCTCTCCCGTCCGGGGTCCTCGTAATCGATGCTGAGACTCACATGATACTGCAGGCAAACCCGGTAGCACTCCTCATGATGGGAGCAAAGGAAGAGGATATTCTGGGGAAAACCTGCTTTGGACTTGTCTGTCCGAACGAAGAAAGTCAATGCCCTATCACAGACCACGGGCATAAATTCGACAGCATTGAGCGGCTGCTGTTACGGAACGATGGTACCGGGATACCGGTACTAAAAAGCCTGGCACGGATCACGCTCGGTAACCGGGAGGTTTTAGTGGAGAGTTTCATTGACCTCAGCGAGCAGAAGAAAATTGAACGTGAACTCCACGAAAGCAGGGAGAAATACCGGACCCTGGTCGAAGAGATCCATGATATGATCTGGCTTATTGATGCGAAAGGCCATTTTAAATACGTAAGTCCCCGGAGTTTCACCCTTCTTGGGTATCATCCGGAAGAATTGATCGGACAGTTGCCCTCTTTATTCATCTCATTCGAAGATGCCAACTATGTCAGCGATATTTTTGCAAAGAATTTCACGGAGCATAAAGAACTGCACCTGATCGAGACACATACCCGGAGGAAGGACGGGAGAATCGTGGTCCTTGAATCAAGTGCAATCCCCTATTATGCCAAGAATGGTACCATGCTCGGGTACCGCTGTGTCAGCCGGGACATTACAGAAATAAAGAAAGGTGAGGAGGTCCAGGCTCTTCTTGCTGCAATTGTGACATCTTCTGACGATGCGGTTATCAGCGAGGACTTACACCACCAGATTACTACCTGGAACCGTGGTGCCGAGCGGATATATGGATATACCAGGGAAGAGATGATCGGCATGGACGCACATAGAATTGTACCTGAAGAGGAAATGGGTGCATTAGATGATATCGTCCCACAGGTCATCAAGGGAGAACATGTCGAACATTTCAATACATTTCGGATTAAAAAAGGAGGGGGTCTTGTTGAAATCTCGCTTTCACTCTCACCGATCAGGGACAACAGGGGCCATATTGTAGGTATCGCAACCATTGCGAGGGACTTAACAAAACAGCGAGAGACCGAAAAAGCACTGTTAGCCTATATCACCGAGACGGCTATACGGCTTAAGAACCCCGTTGAACTGATCGGAGATCGCCTTTCAGATATACGGGAACAGGTCATGGCGGGTGATGTGACTCCTGAAGAACTCCAGCTCCAGCTCCAGCTCCAGATTAAAAATACAGAACAGATTGTTTCGAACCTGCGCGAACTGAATATGGCAATCTCCACGGGGTTTACAACAATACCTGAAGCATATCAGAACTACCTTAAACGTTAGGTAACCATGGGGTTTTCTGCCGAAACGCTGAAAGAGAACCGGATCCAACTGCTCCTGGCGGACTCACGCAGGCTAAAGCAGACGAATACCGCGGTAATCAAGGAGCTGACGAGCAACGGCTACAGCGTAATGCTTATCTCGGTGACGTTCCCGAACATCGTGGTCCGGCGGACATATGAAACGGCAGGAATTGACATGTCCAAAATATATGTTGTCGATACGGTAACTAAATACTCAGGTGGCCTGGCTGTCCCCGGCGACCCAAATTGTAAATATATCTCTAACCCGGGAAACCTCACAGATATCGGAATTGCCATTACCGAGTGGATTAAGCCCCTGCCGGGAGACAAAAAGTGCCTCTTCTTTGATGATATCTCAACGATGCCCCTCTATTCTCCATCGATAACCATCTCGAAGTTTATCCATTTCATCACGAACAAGCTTCGGTTATTTGATGTAGCAGGCGTTTTCCTCGCAGTAGAGAAAGGTCTGGACCCCGCACTCCTCACGCAGATCTCGACATTTGTGGATGATGTTGAATCCACCTCATTTACTTTTTAATGCGGTACCCTCACTTGCAGAGAGTTCATTCTCCCCATTTGTAATCTTTAGGATTATAATCAGAAAACTGTATGAAAAGTACGGGTATAGTAGCAAACGAGGATCAATTTGACAACCATGCAGTATTACTCAGGCCCATGAAAATTACATTTCTTTCCCGGAGATTTACTGCATCAATAGGTTCTATGACCCAAGGGACAAATTGCTTCCATTCATTTATCCACAAACAACAGACGCCACGATGGTTTATGGCAGTACTCAAACGACTGACCTGTACCGGATTTTATGACTATTAGGGGATATTTTGGCAGCCAGGGTTGCATATGAAAAATATTTCTGAAATATTTTCTTCATTCATCATTGCTACTCCACTGATATCAGAGAAACCCGGAATCTGTTATCAGGCAGAGCATCTGTTTGTTTCCGAATTCAGAAACTAGTTATTTAAGAATAGCGAATATGCATTGGATAATCAGGTATATGTGGAAAGATGAATAAAAAGGATAATTGTTATGCTGTCTGTTTTGCTCGTGGATGATGATCCTGCCCTGTTGGAAATTGCCCGTACTCATCTTGCAAAAAACAAGGAGATGGGGGTTGATACAGCACAGTCTGCGGCAGAAGCACTTGAAAAATTGAATGTCGTGACTTATGACGTGGTTGTTTCAGATTACGATATGCCCATAACAACGGGCATTGAATTTTTAAAAACGCTCCGGTCCTCCGGGAACCTCACCCCCTTCATCATCTTCACCGGAAAGGGACAGGAACAGGTGGCGATGGATGCTATCAACAATGGTGCGGATTTCTATCTCATACGTGCCGGTGACCCTAAACATGAATTTATCGATCTCACCCACAAAATACGGAAGTCGGTTAAGCAGCGACGGGCAGAAATTGAGATAAGGGAATCAGAGGAACGGTTGCGAAAACTTCTCTATTCACTCCCATCCGGCGTTCTGGTAATCGATGCAGAGACCCATATTATCGTACAGGCGAACCCGGCAGCACTCCTCATGATGGGGGCGAATGAGCAGGACATTACAGGTAATTCCTGTTTCGAGCTTGTCTGTCCAGCCGAAGAAAGCCAATGCCCGATCACGGATCTCGGGCAGAAATTCGAAAGTAGTGAACGGCTGCTGTTACGAAACGACGGTACCAGTATACCGGTACTAATAAGCGTGGCCCGGATCACGCTTGGTAACAGACAGGTACTCGTAGAGACATTTACTGACCTTTCCGCGCAGAAGGAGACCGAACACGAACTTCAAAAGAGCAGGGAAAAATACCGGCACTTAATTGAACAATCGAATGAAGCAATTGTCGTGGCACAGGACGGGGTGTTGCGTCTTGCCAATAATAAGGCGGTCGAATTCACAGGGTATTCTGAACAAGAACTGCTATCCATGCCATTTCCCGTTCTTATCCACCCGGATGACCGTGCCATGGTAGTGGATCATTACAATGAGCGGGTGAAGGGAGGGGAGGCACCATCCCGCTATATCTTTCGGCTTCAACCAAAGGACGGGAGCACCCGGTGGGTTGAACTCAGCGTCTCCGTCATAGACTGGGATAGGCAACCAGCTACACTGAATTTTTTAACAGATATCACTGATCGTAAGCGAACGGAAGAGACGCTGCTTCAGCTTACCGACCGCCTGTCACTAGCAACGCGGGCAGGAGGCGTGGGTATCTGGGAACAGGACCTCATAAAAAATACACTGACCTGGGATGACCAGATGTTTTCCCTCTATGGAATCACAAGGGAAGTGTTCGGCGGTGCATATGAAACATGGCAGGGAGCAATCCACCCGGATGACCGGCAACGTTGTGACGCGGAACACCAAAGGGCATTACGGGGAGAGACAAATTACAACACCGAGTTCCGCATACTCAGACCTGATGGGAAAACCCGTAGTATCCGGGCGCTTGCCCTGGTACAACGTGATATCTCTGGCAAACCCCTGCGCATGGTTGGTACGAACTGGGACATCACCGGGCAGAAGAAGGTCGAACGCGAACTCCATGAGAGCAGGGAAAATTACCGGACAATGGTCGAAGAGATCCATGACATGATCTGGCTGAGTGACACGAAAGGCCTGCTCAAGTACGTAAGTCCCCGGAGCACCACCCTGCTTGGTTACCAACCGGAAGAGATGATTGGCCATTTATTCTCGGAATTCATCTCGCTCGAGGACACAAAGTCCGTCCACAATATTTTTGAGAAAAATTTCAATGAGCCTGAAGAACTGCACCTGATCGAGACCCATTCCCTCCGGAAGGATGGCAGAATTATTATCCTTGAATCCAGTGCCGTTCCCTATTATGCTAAGAATGGCACCTTGGTCGGATACCGGGGTGTCAGCCGGGATATTACAGAAATAAAAAAGAGTGGGGAGTTGCAGTCCCTGCTGGCGGCTATTGTAACATCTTCGGATGATGCAATCGTCGGCGAGGACTCGCATCACATGGTAACCACCTGGAACCTGGGTGCTGAGCGGATCTATGGATATTCACGTGAAGAAATGGTAGGTACTGACTCATACAGGATTGTACCAGAGGTGGAAAAGGATGCCCTTCACAACATTATCGATCGGGTCCTCCAGGGGGAACCGGTTGAACACTTTAACACATTCCGGGTCAAAAAAGATGGAAGTCTTGTTGAAATCTCAATGTCGCTTTCACCAATCCTGGATGACCATGGCCATATTATAGGGATTGCGAAGATTGCACGGGACTTAACAAAACAACGTGAGACAGAAAAAGCTCTGCTGGCCTACATCAGCGAGACGGCCATGCGATTGAAGATCCCGGTAGAGTTGATCGGGGGCCGTCTTTCAGAAATACAGAAACAGGTCCTGGCAGGGGATGTCACTCCAGAGGAGCTCCACCTCCAGCTCCAGATCCAGGTAAGAAATACAGAACAGATTGTTTCGAACCTCCGTGAACTGAACATGGCTATCTCCACCGGCTTTTCTACGATACCTGAAGCATACCAGGACTATCTAAAACGATAGGATAATCATGAGATTTTCTGCTGACACCCTGAACGATAACAGGATAGTACTGCTCCTTGCAGACTCACGCAAGCTGAAGCAGACGAATACCGCGGTGATCAGTGAGCTGACGCGCAACGGCTATAACGTTTTGATCGTCTCGGTCACGCTCCCGAACATCGTGGTCCGGCGGACATACGAGGCGGCGGAAATTGACCTGGCAAAAATATACGTTGTTGATGCAGTAACCAGGTACTCGGATGGTCCGACGGTCCCTAACGACCCTCACTGCAAATATATCTCGAACCCAGGAAATCTCACTGATATTGGAATCGCCATAACTGAGTGGATTAAACCTCTGCCTGGTGAAAAAAAATGTCTATTCGTAGATGATATTTCAACAATGCTCCTCTATTCTCCATCAATAACCATATCAAAGTTTATCCATTTCATTACAAACAAGCTCCGGTTATTTGACGTGGCTGGCGTTTTCCTCGCAGTAGAAAAAGGACTTGACCCTGCTCTATTCTCTCAGATTTCTACATTTACGGACCTGATACAAACAATTGAAGACGATGAAAAACAAAAAGCCCTCAAAGAAAACCTATCAGCTGACTAACTGGTACCTCTCCGCCCGGCACAATCATGGCAATGGTAATGGACTCGTAACGAGGATTGAGGTATTATACTGGATGGAAAGCCCTGTTACGGCAGCGTGAACTCCTATTGAAATGAACAATCCCGGGCTACACATATCTTCGTTTTTGGACTATTCGCGATAATATATTCGAGACTTCCACCCCTCTGGACTCTGTCGCCCATAGAAATGACCCATGGCAGGAGAGTTGTGGGTGGTCCATTGGCGTTGTTAACTTCTTAATACAATAACAAGGTCATCCATAAAAGATCTGGATGTGGTTCAAACGGGGAATGGCATTGTATTTTTCCTGGCACTATTCTCCTGGTGACGTACCTGGGGGAATATTGCAGGTCTTGTACCATGCCCGACTGATACCGGAGAACCGGAACGGGGACGATAACCCGACGACATCTTCATCCGGGATCAGCAAAAGAAGATCCGCCGCCCTGATGCAGGAGCTCTGCCTTTGCAGGCAGCTAGATAAAAGATCTTATGCACCTGATTTGTATGCCCTCCGCATATATTAACCCGCAAAGGCGGGGAGTCCCGTTTTTTACACCGGTATGGGGGGAAAAACAATCCACCTCCATTTTGGTCTAACGTGTATTAATAGACAGGTCATTCGTTTTTACCATGTGGCTGCTTGTATGCCATGATAACCCTGAAACCAACGTACCTGATCGACAACTAACCATTTCCTCATCACTATTCAGGTGATGGGTTGTCCGACATGGTGTTACCAGATGGAGAATTCCGCGTGTAGAGGTATCAAATGAAACCCGGCCTCTCTTTTTTCGTGGGAAAAATTATAGGTACTCATCTTCTTTTAGAATGAAAACCATTTGGCCCGACAACCCCAAACCGGCACGCTTTTTTTCTCCCGGAAGGACATAATATCATACCAGAGGTACCCAGTCCCCCGATCGCCCGCGGGCTGATTTAATAAATGCCCATCCCACCCTACACCATTGAGCCTTTCGATCGCTGCCGGACCATGACTCTCATCGTCCACCCTGATGGCAGCATCAGCGTAAAGGTTCCCGCTGACTATGATAACGCGGCAGTCCGCCGGTTCGTCGAGCATAACACCGGATGGATCGAGAAACAACGCCGGCACTTTCAGGCACCAGCCCGCCCATCCGTACATACGTTGATAATCGGGGATAGGGAGGTCCCATGCGCCATCACCTACCAGGGAACACGGAAAAAGATGATGGTCCGGGTCTACATCGACGGTCGGGTCGAAGCATTGGTACCGAATGAGACAGGACGGGAATCAGTCATTGCATTTCTTGAACAGAAACGGGATTGGATCAGGCAGGCGATTGATGGAGAACGGAAGGTGCAGGAGCCGGCTGGTGAACAGCGGTCAGTCGCATGGAACGGTACGGTCATCCCGTATTCGCTTCGCATCAGCCGGCGTGCCCGGAGACTCTCGATTAAGGTCCATTCAGACCGGTCTGTTGAGGTGGTCGCCCCGGTCGCCGCTACGGACGCAGAAATCGAACGGCTGGTCATGGAAAAGGCCGAATGGATTTACACGACGGTCATGTCTGACGCAAGGCCCGTTGCTGTTCGGCGGTCGTTCTGTGACGGGGAAATTTACCCGCTCCTCGGCGGGACCCTTACGGTCCAGGTTGCCAGGGGGAGGCCCGCTATTACCGTCGTTCGGGAAGGAGACTATCTCAAAATCGGGCTCCCGGACGGGGTACCGGGGGCCCTCGAACAGAAAGCTATTCGGAGGGCAGTAGAATATACGCTGAAGACTGAGACCCACAACGTGGCCATATCCCTGGTAACCCACTATGCGGCAATGTTCGAGGTTGCGGTTCCCCTGGTCGTCGTACGGGACGCCCGGCAGAAATGGGGCAGTTGTGTGGGGAGGAAAAAACTCCTCTTTTCTACTCATCTTTGTCTGCTGCCCCTCAGGCTCGTCCATTATGTCGTTGCCCATGAAGTCTGCCACATCCTGGTCATGGACCACTCCGACCGGTTCTGGGAGGCCTTTCTGGCGATCATGCCCGATTGCCGGGAACGGGCAATTGAACTCAGGCGGGACGCCCCACTCTACCATTTCCTCCCTGCCTAACCGGGAATGTCGCATATGGGGACCAGTGCGCGAGGAACGTCTTTCAGGATTGCCCCTGCATTCGTAGGTTGTATTCCCTACCTGGTCAAGAAGATGGCCAGGAGTCGGAACAAAAAAAGAACTTATTTTTTGGATGATCTGGCCCTATACCGTAAAGGCCATTCCGGTTACAGAGAATCATCTAATGCAGGGAATTTCATTTTTCTCCGTGAACCCATTTTTCTGTTGAAACCAGCAGAGTCCGGAACGAATAGGATCAAATATTCAGGGTTTATCTCTCATGAAGATGTAAGTAAAGATCAAGGAATACATGACATATTCTTTGAATGGTCCAATACCGGCTCTCCATGGGGGTACGGTTGTTGACGAACCGTTACCGGTCATTCACGGCTCGATCAATAGGGATGGCAGTTTTTTCTTCTGGGGTGAAGGACCTTTTGTCCCTATTCAAAAAAAGCGAGGTCGAAAGCCCACACAACCAAAACCGCAACGCCACCCGTCTACCCTTTCACCTGCAACGCTGAAGACCATTGTGGTTAAGTTCCTCGGAAATCCTGCGTTATTTTCTGATGGTGAGATGACCCTCTGGCTTCCTTCAACAGACCGGGGTCCTGACCCCTCACCAGAATTGGATAAAAATCGTAGTCCTGTGGAACATGGGGGCCGGGTGCTTGCACCCTGGAACGTAGCCACCCTGAACGTTCCCATTGCATCCGTTATCCCTGCCCTCCTCCGGGGTGTTGAAGGTACAGACGAGGTCCGGTACGGGGCCTCACTACAGGCATGGTCGGTTGTTTCCCTCTTTGCCGGCGAATTGGTGGTTAAAGGTTCTATCGTCCCGGGATTCCGGCCAGTAGGAAAGAACACGATTACCGGTATGTGGCGGGCGGAACTCAGGTATGAGGACACCCGGCGGTTGAACGAACTTGCCGCAGCGATGCCCCCCCTTGTACGTGCCCACCTCAATCATGACGGGGAGGAAGACTCACCCCGGTTACCGGTTTTACGATTCATTGACGCGGCAGTACAGGCTTTGGTAACCGGAGCTTACCTTGATAAAGGCCGAAAAAACAGGGCGAAAGAAAAGGAACGCGATAGCCCGGCAGAAGAGCAATGGTACCGCTCGCTGAAAGGCGAAGAGATCACGATTGCAGATAACTCACCGGTCATTTGGGAACTAAAGACCTGGCTTGCCGGTCCACCGCTCGCAAAAAAACAGGAACGCTGTACTACCTGCTTTACCGTGCAGGAACCTGCAGATGAGGCAGAGGTCTGGAGAGTCGGTTTTTTCCTGCAGTCAAAAGATGACCCCACTCTGCTGGTCCCTGCAAGCGAGGTCTGGTCCGGACGACCTGGGCCGGCTGCACACCAGGTCACCCCAGGACCGGGGTTCTCGCAGGAGCGGATGCTGTATGACCTGGGGGCCGCCGCTAAAATTTATCCGCCGATCAGGGACGCCCTGAAAAAGGCACGCCCGCAGGGGATCATTCTGCCCCCTGAAAAAGTATACAATTTTCTTGCCGAAACCGCCCCCATTCTCGGCGAAATTGGCTGTACAGTCCTATTACCCTCATGGTGGAAACACGGGCGCCAGCACCCGTCAGTCCGCATGGAATTTAAGGAAAAACCAGTACCGAAAGGTGGTCGTAAAGGGTCATTTTCCCTGGACACAGTCCTGTCTTTTGACTGGAAGGTCGCGATTGGTGATGAAGAACTGTCCCCCCTGGAGTTTGAAGAGCTCTCAAAACGAAAGCTCCCGCTCATGAAGGTACGGGGGCGGTGGGTAATTTTTGACCCTGATGAAGTGCAGCGGGTCATTCACGCATTTAAGAAGGAGTACCCTGACCAGGAAATCACCCTCTCTGATGCACTGGCCCTTACCCTCGGTGGCCAGGGGGATGAAAAACTCCCTCTTTCCGGTGTCACATCAGAAGGACCACTCAGGGAGTTCATGGACCGGCTTGTATCCGCAGAAGTGCCGGGGGCCATCACGCTCCCAAAAACTTTTACCGGTACATTGAGGCCCTACCAGGAAAAAGGAGTCGCATGGCTTTCGATGCTCGCAGGGTCCGGTATGGGGGCCTGTCTTGCCGACGACATGGGGCTTGGGAAGACGGTCCAGGTCATTGCACACCTGGCCATCGGAAAAAAGAACGGGAAAGGTAAGAAGAAGACGCTTCTTGTCTGCCCGATGTCGATTATCGGCAACTGGATGAGGGAACTCCGGCGTTTTGCACCTTCCATCAGGGTGCATGTCCACCATGGGAGCAAGCGGTGTTCCGGCGAAGAGTTTGACCGGCAACGGGAAGAAAGCGACCTGGTAATCACCTCGTACCAGATGGTGCAGCGGGATGAGGAACTTTTATCAGCCGGCCACTGGGACTGTGTCGTCCTGGATGAGGCACAGAATATTAAAAATCATGCGACGAAACAAGCCCGTGCGGTAAGAAAACTCCAGTCTTCCAGCAGGATTGTGCTCACCGGCACCCCCGTCGAAAACCGTCTTTTTGAGTTGTGGTCGATTATGGAGTTTTTAAACCCCGGTTACCTCGGGACTGCCGCTTCTTTTCAGAAACAATTCTCCATCCCGATCGAACGGCATCATGATACCGAAAGGGCCTTGACCCTAAAGAAGATCATCCGCCCCTTCCTCCTGCGGAGGGTAAAGACAGACCGGCAGATCATCACCGACCTGCCTGATAAGATGATCTTCCGGGAGTTTTGTCCGCTCACAAAAGAACAGGTGACACTCTATGATGCCGCAGTGAAGGAGATGCTGGAGCGTCTGGATTCCCTCAAAGGTATCGCCCGGAGAGGGGCGGTTCTTGTCACCCTGATGCGGTTAAAGCAGATCTGCAACCACCCGGTCCTCTTCTTAAACGACGGGAGCGACCTTTTAGCCCGGTCCGGAAAGGTGGAGAGGCTCTGCGAGATACTCGAAGAAGTGCTCACAAACGACGAGCGTTCCCTGGTATTCACCCAGTTTTCTTCATTTGGCGAGATGCTCAAACCGTACCTTGAAAGGATTTTTTCCACCGAGGTCCTGTTCTTACATGGCGGGACGAAACGGGAGGCACGGGACGAGATGGTCACACGGTTCTCGCAGGATTCAGGACCTAAGATCTTCATCCTTTCGTTGAAAGCCGGCGGGACGGGCCTGAACCTCACCGCGGCAAACCACGTATTCCACATCGACCGCTGGTGGAACCCGGCGGTAGAGGACCAGGCGACCGACCGGGCGTTCCGGATCGGGCAGTCCAGGAATGTGGAGGTCCACCTCATGATGTCGGCCGGGACGCTTGAGGAAAAAATTGATGCAGCCCTGGAAGAGAAGCGGGCGCTGGCAGGAAGTATCATCGGGACCGGCGAGGACTGGATATCAGGCCTCTCCACCGGAGAACTCCGTGAACTCCTGGCGCTCCGGAAAGAGACACTGGAGGACGGACTACCATGACGTATTGGGGCAATTATTACCCGCCGGCAAAACCCCTGCAGGTGAAGAACGGGATGCAGGCAAGAAGTAAAAAGGGCGCCATTGGAGAGACCTGGTGGTCGAAACGGTTCATTGAAGCTCTTGAAAGAACCGGCATTGGTTCACGCATCGAACGTGGACGATCATACGCCCGTAAAGGTCAGGTTATCAGTATAACAATTGACGGGACCGGGGTAGAGGCACAGGTCCAGGGAACGCAGTCGAAACCTTATGTAATTACCATTTCCTATAACCATTTTTCTGCCGGCCAGTGGGAGCAGATCCTGGAGGCCCTCTCATCGCAGGCACTTTTCACGGCGATGTTGTTAGGGGGGGAGATCCCACACGAAATAGAATCTGTCTTTTCCGGAGTGAACCTGTCACTCTTTCCGGCGTCCGCGAAAGAGATCAAGACGCGTTGTAGTTGCCCTGATTCGGCTAACCCCTGTAAGCATATCGCAGCGGTGTATTACATTCTCGCAGAGAAATTAGACCGTGACCCGTTCCTCATCTTCTCGCTACGGGGACAGGACCGTGAAACGGTCCTTGAAGGGCTTCGGAAACGGCGGAGCGTACCAGCCCCGGAGGAAGAGACCGGCCCGGGTACTCCGGAACTTGTCCCTGTCCGGGAGACCGGACAAATTATTGCACCAGCGCTCTCCGAATGCATGAGTAACTTCTGGGTGGCGGGAAAAACGCTTGAGACCTTCCCTATATACCTGCATGGGAAACCTGAACTTGATGCCGTGGTACTGAAACGGCTCGGACCGTCATTGTTCAAAATTGGAACCAAAGACCTCGCGGAATTACTGGTGCCGGTATATCCAAAGGCCCGCGAGCATGTGCAGGACCAGATCAATCGATTGGAGGCAGGGGACACACGGTAACGAATGTTAGAACCGCGTTCGGGGCCGGGATCTCTACCGATGTTGAGCACACCACTGGAACGGAAAAGATTTTGACAGACATGAAAAAATGGCAGGGCACTGGCGTCGATAATTTTTGCGTTGGACTCGGTTCCGGAGCAGTGTCAGTGGGGTGAACCGTTGGAAACCGGGAAGGTGTAATTCCTATCTTACCTGCGATGGGTGCCCGGGCATCCGGTACCTGATACAAAGGGCCCTTTCTGGCCTGGGCCACCGGGTTATTCAAAACGGGTGAGTCCACTGCCTGCAAGGGGAATGCCAGGACCAGGGAGAACTCATCACGCCTGGGTCCCCCTACTTTTTCAGGCCAGGTTTTTTTGCGGCCAGTCGGACGTTCTGATCGTTTCCCGTTAATATATCCCGTTTCCTCATCTCTGTTATCACCATCGTGATGATTGCATGGTCAAGGAAGAATTCCAGGACTGGCTGACGTACCCCAGGACACCGCTCCTTTATTCGTCCTGCCAGGCTAGTCACCGGTAGCCCTCCTGCCTTTTCGAGCTCTTCCATAATGGCATTGATGATTAGATGTTTTCCCCGGAGATTTTCCACTACTGTTTCTAACACCTCATCGCTCATTTCCATGTCCATCAGTATGTTGATCACCACCTCGGGTTCATACATGAAGTGAATTAAAGGATCTGCGGTGACCACGTAAACGGGATCAAGGCCTATCTGTGTCTTCCGCGTCATTCCGGGAGCATTTTTGAAGTCGACATCAGGCATGTAATCAAGAGAAATTTCAATGACGATATCCCCTGCGACCACCTCTCGCGCCAGGGAAAAACCTTCCGGTGTCCCGGTAACCACCCCGTTTTCCTCGAGTATCCAGTGGACCTTGAAGAGCGTGGAATCAAGTGGAGGACCCGCCCTGCCGGACTGGTCGGGCTTCACGGTATTATCGCCGATTTCACCGTCTTCGGCTCTTTCACCAGGCTGGGAAAGGACATCCGGAATTTTTTGAGAGAAGAATGCAGTCTTCGCTGACTCAACATCCTGGCGGGTGTAGAGAATATCCCCCGGTGTCCGGCCGGCAATGAGTCCCCTGATTTGTTCCAGGGATTCCATGTACTTCTGTTGGTGGGACTGGAACCAGGTGACCTGCTTCTCGCAAGAGCCAATTTCCTCGTACCTCACGGCTTCTTTTCCGAACAAGGTAATCATCTGGTCCAGGGTACCACTGATTACCTCCTCCCGGAAAATTGTTCCGTGGATTACCTGCTGGCAGGGGCACCCTTTTTCCCGCAGGAATGCGACGAACTCAGTAGCATCCGTCTCTTCGTAGAAGGTTATTGTCTCCCCAAGGATCATGTACTTATCATGGTATGATGGTGGAAAAAGGATCCGATTTGATAAGGAGGTCCGGTCAGCCGGAACTTTTTTGAGTCCGTAACCATTGGTTTGAGAATACATCACAGGCGATGAAATCAGGTTGCCGGGCGAAGGGACCGTTAATATTTTGCAGTGGGGAATTTGTTTGGAATATGGAACAGGAAGACAGGATTTCATTTTTTATGTGGTGGTGAAGGGCGTGACCCTGGGGAAAACAACAGGCGGGAAAAGGGGACGGCAGACCATAGGTGAAGGTGTTACCCCATACATCTTTTCCTATCCCGGGAGGTTACCGGGAACTCATAAAAAATCTCATGAAATTGGTTTGAAGTGAAAAGCCGGAGTAGTTTCAGTGCAAATATATTATCCGGCCAGGGATAATTTTATTCTTCGTGTACCGGGAAAATGGGGATATCATGCTCCAAATTGCCATCCCCCTCAAAATACAAAAAACAGGGGTACATACCCGTGGATGGAGTAAAATCCGGAACGGATATCGTTTCTAATACGACCGATGAAACGTCGGATTAGGATGAACTCAACGTATGGCAGCAGGAAAGGCAGTTTGGTGAAAAGATGGCGGACCTGTATGTTGCGATGGGTCGTGGACAGATTATTTTCGGGGGGGCAGGTGTATACCTGTCTTGCCGGGTTTAGGATACATGAGCAGATTGAAGGGAAAAACTGTGGAAACCCGTCGGATTCAGATGACGGGATCCCGGGTGTTATCGGACATTTGGCATGCCGTTACTCCTCACCCTAAAAAATTTACAACACATTGAACGGGTAGAAATCTGCCTGATATGGGAAAAGAGATCTGTTAAGGAGCCGATTCCGTGGCCACTTTGATATACATATTGCTCCTTTGAAATAGTGTTTCTCCCTGCTCTAAAAAAATCATGGCGGTTGAATAATCTTCTGATTGGGCCGCAATTGCACTCTTTGAA
>JAPKXR010000130.1 GCA_026394715.1 Methanomicrobiales archaeon
TTTTTCAGCATTCCAAGCCAGATCACAGCACCATATCATGCCTTAAGCTTGCGATCAGGGATCAGGGTATATCAGTCACCATTAAACACAGCACAAACAGGGCCGGCTGCAGGGCAAAGAAAAAAAGAACTGGAGATCTGACAACACACGACGATCGAGTCAACTAGACATCATTTGGGCACATTCCGGACAATCTGTCGACCCACGACACATGGCATTTTGGATGGACGACGCGTCTTGCCACATCCCTGAATACTTGCATGCTGTCAACACAGATTCTTCCGGTTTACTTCGCGCCAATATAGTCAATGCGGGACTCTTCCATTCTTTCATACAGTTCATATCCTTTGTACTGGAACTTATACTTTGGCACAAGTTCAGGCACAACATATACGAAAATCGATTAGGTGTGATGGAAAAAACATTGGATGGCGGGTTGACACGTATAACGTATCAACTACCTGGCGCTGGTGTGGCACTGTTCAATTGGTAGAAATGTAACGCAACTCGTGCCGACTGAATAAGACCATCCCCCACCAATCAACACCGTTACCATGCCAGGCACCGCAGGAGAAGAGGTTATCACCGGGCGGACGAGAGGGATCACAAAAATATTGATGAATTTGAGGTAAACGGGAATGTTGTCTGGGATGTTATCAGCAACGAAATTCTTGTCCTTGAGCCAGATAAACAGGCTCAAATGGAAAGGTGAAAAATTTCACAGGTTCCTTATTATGATCGAGAAAGCAGAGAATAATTATCCAGCATATTCCCCCAATCTTCCGGGTTGTGTCGCAACAGGAGCAACCCAAAAAGAGGCAGAGGTGGTGATGCATGAGGCGATTGAACTCCACGTCCAAGGACTCGTCGAAGACGGGATGCCGGGGGGTCCCGGGATCTCATTCATCGGCCCCCTATGTAGCAGTTCAGGAATGATGTACCGGGGTAATAATGGGAGACCATTGGATAATCAGATGAGTCCCCATGACTACCGTCACAGCTTTCCACTGGATCGCCCCACGGTCCACAAAAAGTCAGAAAAGTCCCATTCCGGGGTGAAAATTGTCGTTTACACAAGACTCATAAAAAGGGTAAAACCCAAATAAAGGCCATTTGAAGGTTTGATTAAGTTAAAGTCGCCCATTTTAGCCGTATTCCACATCTAACCCAATCGGAGCCAAATGCGGGCGATTTAAACGGACGAGAACGGATTTTACTGGTTATGGTGGGGTATGGACACCCTCCTGGTAGTATCGTTCCGATAATTCGGGCGCAAAATAGGGGAATTTTCCTGATTTTTGGGTTAACGGTCGATAAGCCAGGGGTCCCTGCAGGTGTTGTTGGATGGCTAGCCTGACCTGGAGATTCCGGATACGCTTAGCTTTGTGGCTATTGGATCCGGGTCTGGAATGGGATCGATAAGCTTCGGAGCAAGGAGTCTGGCGGGGACTGGGCAACTATTGAGATCGGCTATGAGAACTCGATCGGTAAGGACCTGGTGGCCAACGACCGGTTCAACATCGGTGAGGATGTACGGTGGACGTCGTTTGCGAAGACGTTTGATGTTGTGGGGTAAAGGGGCCCTTATTTTTGATTGTGTTTCCAATTTTACAGTTAACATCTGACACTACCATGTCAAGAGAGCCTGAAAATGTTTAAATGAAACGAATTATCAAGCTACTTGAGCAGGAAGATAGTCGCTGAAATGTGATTACACCCTACATTTTTATGTCAGATTGGGATTTTCTCGAGAGACAAAAAAATTTCAAACGGGAAATCCCGGAAAACAGTACATACAAGTCGAAGTGCCATCGCATGTCTGTTGGCAATCTGGGCACTGGTTATTGCAGTCCTCAATAATCTGTTGGGGATGACAAGGCTGGCACCCCTTCCATCCGTCCCAGCAAGTCCCTTCCGTTACCCAGCCGGAGCCACCCATAAAATACCTGCAGGCCATTGCGGGGTCCTGGTTGCAGCTATAGCAGTAAAACTTAAAATCGGGACAACTGTCTATGATCAAGGTGACTCTGCCAAACGATTTCTGGATCATGGGGTCGTTGAATGTCACCAGCTGTTTCAGCCCCTTGCCCTTGTACGATTTTAGGATCGTTGCATTGTATGTGAGCAACTCTTTCTCCGGGACATAGACCGGATTGGTGAGGGAGACGAGCAGGGTATCTTCATCCTCCTTTGCACTGGGAATGATAATCGCGGCGTTCGGGGGATTTTCTATGCCCCATGAGAATGTGTCAAGAAACTGTTTCATCGGGACAAAACCCGCATCCTTTACCGGCCGATCGCTGATATAAAACGTGTAGGGTGTGACATTTATCATGGTGAGTGTGTAGTTCCCAGTAGAATCGGGAACAAATGTGCCGTTGGATCCTTCCTGGATAAAATTATAGATCGCGCCGGTCTCGTTGGAGGTTCCGTTGGAGGTTCCTTCTCCGGAATTTACTGCTGCAGGAATCGCGGACTGATTGACCTTTACTGGCTGATGCAGGTTTACCACCCCGGCAGCGTACAACAGGCCAACAACAACGATAGCTGTCGCTGCAATAGCGATAATAATTCGTAAAATTTCGGACATTATTCCATAATTGTCATGAAGTAATATAATACAGGTACCTGCGGTTCTCGCAACCGGGAATCTCCCGACAAAATGCAGGAAAGAGATGGGAAATAAAAATTATCAATCATCAAAAACGTGAAATTATTGCCATTCCATCAAGGGGCGGTAAAGATCCAGGATTTTATAGGGGTGAGAGACCCGATATCCATCCCCCGTGTTGGCGAAAAAATGCGTGAAATTCTGTTTAGTGACACCATTCCGGCTTATTTAGACGGACAATCAAAAATAATGTTCAAAGAGGCGCAGGTAGCTGCAATAGAAGCCGGTTTGAAATCTAATAACTTTGCACTGTGGTCAGGTTAATTTTGAATAGGATGTTGTTGCCCTTCAATACTCTTAACAAAATTAACCTGACAGAAGTGGATAACGATATCCAAGACATGTGCCTCCCAGATGTAGATTACTACAAGGACAGAGACAAATGCTTAAATACCTATGGAAGCGGACTTCCATACAATGGGAAGTGGTTTATGAAACACTGCAGGGGCATACAACAACAAACTGAGGTAACAATATGAAAACGCAAGGAATTGTTTTATTGGCAATAATCTTTTGTCTCTTTCTTTCCGGCATCGTATCAGCCGGACAGCAGACCGGGGCCCTCTTTGTCTGGGGGGATAACAGTTTTGGCCAGCGCACGAATATCCCGACGGGTGATGATTTCACATCCGTCGCTGCCGGCAGGTACCATACCATTGCCCTGCACGAGAACGGGACCCTTGTCGCCTGGGGGGACAATATGTATGGCCAGTGCAATGTCCCGGCCGGGAATACCTACACGGCCATCGCTGCCGGTGGTATGAACAGCATGGCACTGAAGCAGG
>JAPKXR010000175.1 GCA_026394715.1 Methanomicrobiales archaeon
TGCGTTCTCCCCGTATTGGACGGGTGCATACTTGGACCCGAAATGCGGGAGTCCCTTGAACCGCACGAGCCACGATCCGTTGATCTGCCCGGCAATCTGGACCGTAACATTCTGTGGAGTCAGTACGTCCGCGGTGCCCACCACAAGCATGACCGTCTTATTGATTCCTGAAAGATGGTCCCAGGACCCGCTCCAATTGAGGTTTGCCTGGGACTCCTGGTGAACGCCCTGGGTCTGGTTGGGGTTGTTACCCTCCGTTACAATGAGAATGTACAGCAGTCTGGTCTCCGGTATCCGGATGTCGTAGGTCACAGAATCCAGTACCAGTTTTCGTACGCGTTCAGGGTGATCGATAACCAGTTGCTGGGAGACCGATGAACCCATCGAGACCCCGTATACATTCATGCTGTCATAGCCAAGTGCAGGAATCAGTTTTGCGGCATCATCTGCATAGAGTGCAATAGTGGGTGACCCGTTATATGCGCTGCTGTAGCCCATTCCACGGTGATCATAGGTATATACATGGTATTTCGAGGCGAGGATGCCAATGAACGTCTCATTCCAGTCATCAATGGTGTCCCCGAATCCCTGGGCCATCAGGAGTGGTTCACCTGCTCCGAATTCCCGGTATCCCAGCGTAACTCCGTTGACTTTTGCATACTGGACAGGGGTTGCGTTGAACGATACAGGCTGAGGTGCCCTGACTACCGGAGTTACGGGTTGGCTGGTGACGGTACCGGGTGTCCCGGGGGTACCGGGGGAACTGGTGCAGCCTGCCGTCACGAGGAGGCAGATCATTACGGCGATTACCAGGGTTGAAATATGTGTTTTGTCCATAAACGATCCTCTTAACCGATGAAGTGTGAATTAACTTGTATAACTATTAAAATTTAAAATTTCGGTTATTTTTTTATATTTTTGTTATCCCGGTGAAGGGTGTAATAGGTTAAAAAACTCAAAAAAACGATAAGAAAATTAGTATGAAAAAAGGATACAAAAAGCGAACACAGGCGTTCGTTGTGCGTACATCGGGACATATTTTGATTTATTGCGATACATCCCTTTCGGCACCACAATCTTGAACGGGCTCATTTGCCGGGTACTATTTTTTAAAATAGATGAGTTCTATTGTTTTGCGGGGGTCACCCGGGGCTTCATCCTCGAATGCGTGATTGTCAGTAATACCCCCAGAATTACTCCAAATAGAATGAAGCTTAAAACCCAGTCTGTACCGGTCATGACGTTATGCGCTATCACGTACCACGCCACAACAACACAATAGGGTATGAGGAGTAGCATCGTGGTGAACAACCCGGGATTGTACCCTCTGTTTTTTAGCTGGAATGTAATTACATGCTGCAGGTTGTTAATTGCGAACTGGAATAGAATTGCCGCGAAACCTATCCACGGTATCGCATAGAATACGGCCCCTATAATTACCCATGGCCATATCAATAGCGGGTTCACAAGAAATATATAGGGTTCATTGAGTGGTACATCCTCCCGGTTATCACCGGTCGCAAGAATGGTTTTTGTATTGATGAAATGTTTGAATCCTCCGGGTGCAGTATATTCCTCGAATTCATGGATCATAATCACTGGCAGGTGCAGCCAGAGAAGCCATTGATACATGTTCAGTGCGGGGGAAGTGAAGAACAGGATAGCCAACAGCGTAAATAAAACCGGGGCTGTGAAGGCGCCGATTAACTGCCACGCTGTGTTGAGTTTCGTAAAAATACGGTCTATCTTGCCAGGATCGTATTTAGTATCAGTCAATGGTACCACGGATATATTTCCTTATTACTTGGTTTTATATAATAAATTCTATTCCGTGGGTTTCCTGTTTCCCGGATAGTTCAGGAATGTCAGATGATGTTGATCGCGTTTGCGATGTATCATTAAAAAAAGTCAAAATGCGTCGGTGCACCCCGCTGCAAGCATCGGGTCATGATTCGCACCTCCGCCTTATTGTTCTGTCGCCTCTATAGGTCATGGTTCATCTTAGCACTAGATCGCCTTCCTTATCCCCGCAGCAAGCTGCGGGGTATTCGGATAAAATAAAAGACGGGAAGAAGAATTAGTCGAAGTAGTGGTAACGATAGCCTGAGATCACAGGACGGATGCAGATAACGAATGTTATTCACCTGAACTCGTTGAAGGTAAATAAAAGGCAATTTCTAAAATATGGCGACTGAAGGCATATTGGCAAGAATAAGAGGACTTAAAAGGAGATTGAATAACAAATAGCCCCTGTCTCCAAATGATGCTTCCGGATACGAGAATAAGATTAAAGCAAGACAATTTCGTCATGTTTAATACGTCCTTCATACAGGGTCTTGTCATATGAGGACTACCTTTCTGATCATTGTGATTATCCTTGCAGTACTAGCTGGCGGGTGCACGATCCCGTCGCCCACAGCAGGAACAACTACAGCAATACACGATGTTATCGGTATTTGGACAGGTATGACATACGGGGATAGTCAGACCGAAGGATTCCGGCAACATGATAAATCGAGATATAACATCTCAAACCAGAAGGGTTACGCTTTTTCTGGTTCGAAGGAGTACATTCGTGGGGATGGAACAACCCATTACGAGAATTTCTCAGGAATTGTATCAGGTAGTGGAGAGATATCTATGGCCGATAATCCAAAAGGCTATAGTTTCGGTAAATTAACCGGACCTGATACGATGGAACTTCATTATGTTGAAGATGGCCCCGAAGCGAAAGCCTACCTTTCACTGCTCACCCGGCAGAAGAGGTGAATCGTCATTCTTTTTTGTATGAAAACGGTCATGATGCCGAAAGACCACAAGCCTCCAGGATGAAAATGTCTGGGGGGTAACATTTTCATATTAGATCACGATCCCGGAGAGGAGGAAGATAAATAATCACCCATTCCCGGGATCAGGTCCGTTTCATGCCAAAATCTTGAAACGATAAATAGAAAACCAGTATAAAAAAATATCATGCAAAAAAAGTTCACGGGACATTCGTTTTGCGTTGATAGCTGTTCGCTAATTAAACCTGCACACTCATAAATCTGCTTTTAATGGGTTTTGTCCTTTTTCCGGCACTTTTCTTTATTTCTGCTTCATCTCCTGAATTTTTGTATCAACCACCGGTAAGCTGTGATATGCGAAAAATATAGTAACCCCAATTTTGCCAGCCTGATCCATAACATTCAAAAGATGCTACCTATCGGCACCAATTTTTTGTCAGGAAAATGAATTTGACAGTTCAGCAAATCATCACGTATTCCCGGATGAAATCCCTCCAATTTAACCTCATAATCATTGAGTTAATGGCATCGGAGTTGGAGTAGACATACTTTTGGCCTTGCGTTCCCACGAATCCACAATGACGGTCAAATTCGAATGAGATTTTTTGATGAATTTCGTGGAAATATGCTTGAAGTAAAAACTCTCTATCTCGTTAGAGAGATGAACAATTCAAAAGATATTCTTATTAAGGTCTTTTTTTTGGCACAATTACAGAGCCTCAAAACAAGTCAAATTCTTATCCAATTTTAAGCAAAAAAACCAAAATGGCAACGTTGGGTAGTACAGTCCTGGACCTTACATCAAAGTAACGCAAATCAGGTCTGTTTTACCGCAGCAATGATGTAGTATGTCTTGCCTGGTGCGAATCTCCGGTACAAAGGCTGTCGTGGTTTCTGCATCTCCTGGATATACATTAAATCGCGGTAGGAGATGACAGCGAATCCCGCGTGCTCCAGGTCAGATACCATTGCTTCCTTTGGTACACCCCCATCGTAGGGCAGCTCGCTCCTGAGTTTTTCATCATAATGGCCACCATGGGTATGACCGAAGATTTTTGCCAGCCCGTCACTCACTATCCGTTTCACCCTGATTGAAACGCTATTATCCTTCCAGATACCCTCAATGATAAGAACAACACCTCCTTTTTTTAAGACACGGTTCCATTCATCCAGGGCAATCTCCGGATGAGGGAGTGTCCAGACGAGGTGCCGGTTGACAACCACGTCAAAAGATGCGTCATTGAACGGAAGGTGTTCGGCATCCCCAGCCATCAGATCAATCGAAAGTTTTTGTGCATCAGCCTTTTCGCGCGCTTTTGCCATCATTGCTTCCGAAAGATCAATCCCGGTAACCTCGTGTCCCATCTCAGCTAGCAGAAGGCCCATAACGCCAGTTCCGCACCCAACATCGAGCACCTTTTCTGGTGATTCGGGTAGGATACGGGCCAGTTCCTGTTTCCATGCGACGTTCTCTTCCCCGGTCCCGATCCCGTGGCCGGGACAGCCATCATACTTAACTGACGAGTCGTCCCAGCTCTTCCGGACAGCATCCTTGATCTCATGGTCATCCATATGAAACCTTACGGGAATATCGTTAATGCTGGATACTTTATCAGGGGTTTTAGATAAACTTTTCAGATGTCCATTCGTCAGTACCGCGTCCGGAGCATCCCTGACGGAAATGTAATCCTCTTTTCTTCGCTTTCTAATGCTGCATTAACTCCGGACGAAGCGGACGCTTCGCATTCTTATTACTGAATCGTACACAGATTATACGTTAAAGGCCCATTAATCTACCACTGATTGGATTTTTCATTTTTTCCGGCTCACGTCAGGTAGTATGGATCCTGCGGTTGAGCGGTCGGAAACATGGCGTCGGGTTCATATCCAGTGCAGATCATAAAGGAAAATGACAGAACTATGAACCAGACATCTGACGTCCCGGTTATTATCCTCTCCACTGCCTCACCTGACAATGCAAAGACTATTGCAAGAGCACTCGTCGGGGAAAGAATTGCTGCCTGTGTGAACATGACCAGTGTTTCGTCATATTATCACTGGAAAGAGGAATTCTGTGAAGATGCCGAGACCCTCCTGATCATCAAGACAATGGATTCGAAAAAAAGCGAAGTGATGGATGCCATCCAGCGCCTCCACACGTATGAACTTCCTGAAATGATTGTCATTCCCATCACAGGGGGATTTCCACCCTACCTCTCCTGGCTGAAAGAGGAAATTGTAACGGGGGGTCCGCCTGGCTGAGGGCCGGGCAGGATTGATCGTGCCACCATGTCGCTTGCCTATCGTCACGGTATACCACATGAACAGGCTAAATAACCAGCCTGTCCGGGGATAACTCGCACTATTGAAATAGACGGAGCCCGCTAATTTAGGTCAGGTAGATCAAATTGCCGGATACGAAAACAGAACCGCAGGACGCACTCATTCTCCTCGGGTGCCCGCAGGTACCGATACAGACGAGTGTCGCATTATACCTCGCCAGTAAGCTCCGCAAGAAGGGAATTACTACGGTGATCACCGGGAACCGGGCGGCAAGAACGAATATCGAAGTTGCTGATCCTGACCGCCACTATATCGGTGAGGTGATCGATATCGACCGGTGTGTTGCCCTGCTCGCAGAAAAGAAACGGGATTTTCATTTCTGTTTTTCGTTTATTCATAATGATGCCGGGCTTACCTACGCTGCAACAGTGAAAGCGATCTCCCCGGCAGCCCAAATCCTGATCATCTTTGGTGAGCATTATCAGGAAGTGGCATCATCGGTGGATTTTCCTGCCGAAATAATTGCAGTAAATGCAGTGCATAACCCGATGCCGTTAAAGGCCAAAATAGATGAGGTGTTCCCATGGGTTGTCTCGAATCTATGAAGCATGAAATTATTTTAAGGGATGCGAGTTTCAGGGAATGCAGGGAATACATTCTTTCACACTTTCCTGAACATTTCGAGGTACTGCCCGGGTACAAGATCTTTGAAAAGTATCTTATCGGCGTCCCCCCGCTCTACATCGCCGTTGACGGGGACGACGTAATTATACCCTATACGAAGCCCTGTTACGGGACGTTCCTTATCCGGGTCCCGGACCCGGAAATGGTCACTGAATTACGGCAGAAGAAACCAAAATAACTTTTTTCCGGGTTTGGGAAAGCTTAACCCCGGTATAACTAATGCAATTCTCTCCCCCGTGTCCCAATACTGCAGGGATGTTCGAATGGTCCCTTGCGAAAATTATCGCACCGTGAAGTTGCCATTCCCCCCGTGATCAGAAAAATCCAGGGAGAATGATACCTGTTTCCCGGGACCAGGGGAACCTATAATGTCTCGCAGGGTATCATTCGTATAATCAGGGGGAGGAGGAACGTTGAACGATATATCAGTCCTGATCGGAGGAAAAGCCGGAGACGGGATCAACAGTGCGGGCCTTACGATTGCCCACCTGTTCAACCATCTCGGCTACCGGGTGTACATTTATTTTGATTATCCCTCACTCATCAAGGGAGGGCACAATTTTGCCATTGTGAGGGCATCTGACCAAAAGATCGGAGCGCATCGTGAGACTGCGGACTTTCTTCTCGCATTGAATAATGATACTATTGACGTTCATACCGGTATGATACGGCCGGACACTGAGATCATATTCGATGCGGGCAATGCGACCAGGGCAACCGGGACCCCCGTTCCTGTCAGCGAGATCCTTACCGCGGAAAATGCCCCGCCGATCATGGGTAATTCGGCACTCATCGGCGCTTTTGCAAAAACAGCAGGTATTCAGTGGGACGTGATCACAGAGGTCTTCCGGAGGCACCTGCCGAAGGATGCCGTAAAAAATCTTTCTGTGGCACGAAAGGCCTATGATGCAGCACAGATAAAACGGACTGTCCCTGTTATCGGGCCCGGCCGTCTGCCCATCATCACCGGCAACGAGGCAATGGGCCTCGGTCTCATTCATGGTGGCATGGACGCCTACATCTCCTACCCCATGACACCGACATCCAATATCCTCCACTTCCTTGCAGAACAGGCACCGCATCTGCCGATTACCGTGGTCCACCCCGAAAATGAGATCGGAGTGATTATCATGGCGCTCGGATGTGCGTATGCAGGGAAAAAAACCGCCGTGGGGACTTCGGGTGGTGGCTTCTGCCTGATGACCGAAGGACTTTCGTTTGCGGGGCAGTCTGAGATCCCGGTAGTCATTGTAGTCGGGCAGCGGACGGGACCGGGCACCGGTCTTCCGACGTATACCGGGCAGTCCGATCTCCATTTCGTCCTGCACGCGGGGCAGGGGGAATTTTGTCGGCTCGTTGTTGCGCCCGGGGATGCAGAGGAATCATACGGGTGGTCCTCTCTCGCCGTCCAACTCGCATGGAAATACCAGGTCCCTGCCATTATTCTCGGTGATAAGACGTTACATGAAGGCACCTACAGTTTTGATAGAAAAGAAGTCGAAGGATATCATGTGGACCCTGGAATCCCTGGCGAAGAACTGGTTACCGGCCAGGATTACCGGCGCTACCGGCTGACGGGATCCGGGGTCTCCCCATGTGCTTTTCCCGGTACCCCCGATACGGTTGTCAAGATAACCAGTTACACCCATGATGAGAACGGCATCTCTACCGAAGATGCAAAAATTTCCAGGGTCATGGCAGAAAAAAGGAAGAAAAAAGGTGCCAGGTTATTGGAAGAGATCGACCGTCTTCTGGCAGTGATGACGTATGGTGACCGCAGCAGCCCGGTGGCATTGCTGGCGTGGGGCTCAAATAAGGGTGTTGCCTGCGATGTTGCAGGGTTGCTTGGACTTCGCGTTATTCAGCCGGTAGTACTCTCCCCGTTCCCGTTACGCCAGATGAAAGAGGCACTTTCCGGTGTAACACGGCTGGTATCAGTCGAGGATAACATGGAAGGACAAATGGGGACCCTCCTTCGAGGCCATGGTATTACCGTGGACGACCAGGTGCTGAAATATGATGGAAGACCGTTTTTCGTCGATGAACTTTATAGAAAGGTGATGGAGGTGTTGAAATGACCGGGCGTAACCTTATCACCCCCGCACAGAATACCTGGTGCCCGGGATGTGGCAACTTCTCAATCCAGTTTGCATTGAAGTCCGTGCTCGGGGAGCTCGTCCAGTCCGGCACGTCCCTTGATGATGTCGTCCTTGTGACCGGGATTGGCTGCCATGCGAAGATGGCCGACTACCTGAACATAAACAGTTTTTATTCCCTCCACGGGCGGACGGTCCCGGCTGCAATCGGGATCAAACTGGCAAACCCACAACTAACGGTCATATGCTGTGCCGGGGACGGGGACTGCTATGCAGAAGGCCTTGACCACCTCATCTTTGCAGCAAAACGGAATGTCGATATCACGATGATTATCCATAATAACCGTGTTTACGGGCTTACAACGGGCCAGTATACCCCAACCTCCCCCCTGGGGTTCCGGGGGCGTTCAACACCCGGCGGAACAACAGAACTCCCGATTAACCCTCTCGAACTGATGCTCGCAAGTGGTGCGACTTTCGTTGCCCGTGGTTACACGAGGAACATGGAACAGTTACGTTCCCTGGTTATGCAGGGGTTGTTGCACCGTGGTTTTTCTTTTATTGACGTACTCCAGGTCTGTGCGACGTACAATAATATGACCGGTTATTACCATGAGCACGTCTACGACCTGGAGGACCAGGATATATCTTCGTTCGGGGCGGCATTCTGGAAGGCCCGGGAATGGGACTATAACGCCGATGCCAGGATTGCACTCGGACTATTCTATCAACAGGTGATGCCCACCTTCGAGGACCGGGTTTTTGCCCACCCGCCGGATAACACCGACCGTCAGAAGAGAATAGAGGAGATCCTGCAGGAAAAGATGTGAATCGCAGGTCTTTATGAGGACCCTCTTTTTTCAGATTTCTCCGGTAACAATAACCCGGTTACGGCACACCTGGGGCCCCCCTGATAATTACGCAGTTTACGGGGTGCCCTGCCGAATAAACATAACTTTCCAGCACCCGTGTGCCGGAGGTTAAGGTACTGCAGTTATAGATGCACACGCAATTACTACTCAGGATATAAACGGTGAAAACCTGGAATGGCCGACGCTCTAACACTCACTCCCTTTTTCGCATGGGTCATACTCCCCCTGCTGATTTTTTTCGCCCGGATATGTGACGTAACGCTCGGCACAATCCGGGTTATTTTCATTTCAAAAGGGTTCAAATACATCGCCCCGGTGATCGGGTTTTTCGAGGTGATCATCTGGCTCCTCGCCATCGGACAGGTGATGAATAATGTTACGAATGTCGCTTCGTATCTTGCCTATGGGGCCGGATTTGCAACCGGAACTTTTGTCGGAATGGCAATTGAGGAAAAATTGTCACTTGGTACCGTCATTGTCAGGGTAATTACGAACCAGGAGGCAAATGAGATGGTTGAATATCTACGTGGCCATGATTACGGTGTAACGGTAATTGGTGCAACGGGCTCCACCGGCCCGGTGCAAGTTCTCTTCATGGTGATCAAAAGGCAGGACCTTGGACGGGTAACCGCTATAATCAGGCAGTTCCAGCCGAATGCGTTTTATTCAATCGAAGACGTAAAATCCGCAGCTGAAGGGGTATTCCCGGAAAAAAGATCTAAATATCTTATGGGCCACGGGGAAATGCTGAAATTTTTACGGAAGGACAAGTAAATTTCGCGCAAGCCCCAGGGAAAATCACAGGTTTTTCTGACCAGTCCCACCCTCCAATGTGTTAAGACAGGTCCCCCTGCACCATGGTACCGTATGGTATGGCAATGAGCGCAGTAAAGGATGCAATCCGGGTCTAATCCTGCTCCCCGACAACAAAGAGTAGATTATCGGGGAGCACCTGATCCCCTGCCGTTTGAACCCCTTTTTTTTCTGTTCCAACCGTTACATGAGTTTGGGGTCCAGGGGCCCAGGCACCAGTCATTCACACCACCAGCATGGCAGGCAATTGGTCAGGCCCACCGTTTGCAGGGCTGAAGGAACAGCAGGTCCTAACATTGGGTCTTCCGGCAGGATCCCAACGGTAAGGCCGAAATCCGCATGGCTTCTCAATGGTTGTCTGCACGGACATGAAGACGTCAATTTCTCCAGCCGGGGATAAAAACATCCGTAACCATGGAAAAAATTCATCCATGGTGGCATTTGGTTGTTTTTTAGGTATCATGCCGTTTCCGATTAATTACTCTATGGTGTAACAAGGTTGGAGGGGAGACCTTTCGTTTTCTATTTTTGAGTTATCAAAAGAGGGGATAGAGCAGCCGGGGAAGGTCAGAAATCGTATTCAGTATGTAATCTGCGGGGACTTCCCCGCGGGTGTCCGCTAACCGATCGCCATAACGTGCATAAAAGGTCTGCATCCCTACTTCGCGGGCGGGTACGATGTCACGGTGCGGGCTGTCCCCGACCATTGCAGTCACAGAACTTGCGCTGCCAAGTTTCCTGAGTGCGAGCAGGAACGGGGCAGTATCAGGTTTTTTCCGACCGGTCATTTCGTAGGTGACGATGTGATCAAATGCCTCGGAAAGCCCGGCTTTCTCCAGACGGCGTTTTGCATGGTACATATCCGCATCCGTGACAAGTCCGAGGGGAATTTCTTTTTGCCGGATTTCAAGAATTATCTGGGTGACCCCGGGGTATGCGGTAATATGGTCCAGTTTCTCCTGCTCGTACAGGTTGCAGACCTCAAAATAACGTGGTATGGTAAAAAGGTCCCGGTCAAGGAGGTAATCCCTGATGTTTCTCCAGTCCTCAAATCCCCAGTCAGGCCTGAGAAAGTAGTCAAAAAAGTCCTGGCCGTCATCCCTTCCCAGGTACTCTGAAGCGGTATTAGATGCGGCCATCTTTGCACCTATAAGGTCAAAAAGGGTATTGTCCATGTCAAATATTACCGCTCTGACCCCGTCCCGCATCCTTTTACCAGGCGTACTATCATCTGCCATCTGCATATCCTTACTTACGATATCCTCTTAACCAATGTAATTGATTCCATGTTCCAAAAATTGCGGGCGAAGAAAAAAAGGGTCGTACGAGACCACATAACTCTCCCGAAAAAGTGAGTATTGTTCAGGGCTTGATGAGATTTTTCATCCGGACAATATTGACCGGAAGGCCCCACTGCGCAATTGTTACCGCATCAGGTTTCCCCTTCGCAGTGAACGATACAACAATCCCGTCCTGTGAAAACTCTTTGTCGAGGTCCAGCGGTAAGTACTGTACTGCCCCAGATTCTCCCCCGGTATTAACAACAATCCCATAAAAACCTCCTTCAATGGCGATATAGGTGACGTTTCCTACACCATAGATATACCCGGAATTGCCAGGGATTTGCCGCATAAGGACAATCTCAATCGGAATTCCTGCCTGGACCGGGTAATAGGGGTCAGAAATCGTGTACCCTGAAAATGCAACCCGGTCACCGTTCTTGAAGTGGTCATGCGGGAACGGGGACGGGAGATAAATAAGCCCGTCATCGCCGGTGATCTTCAATGATGACCCGAACACATCGGGGAGATTCAAGACACCGGTACCGCCCAGGGAGGTCCGTTCCGTCACCACCGTATTCGTACAGCCTGCAACGATGCTAAAAATCGTAAGAATAACAACAAGCAGGAGAATATGTTCGTAGTCCTTTATCATATCCTGGACTTTTCATCAGATTAAAATAAGTAACTTTCTGCCTGCCATGGCCGTGATGAATTGCCGGGTACCGGAGTAATGAGATGGCTCCCTGCCTGAATGGAAGGTAGTGTCCACAACCATTATACCCGCTAATCCCAGAGGGTAAAAGAGGTCAAATGGATGATACTACGACAGCTCACTTCGGAAGGACTCGCCCACCACTCTTACTACATCGGGTCCGGCAGGACAGCAGCAGTTATTGACCCACGCAGGGACTGTGATGTGTACCTTGAGATCGCACGGGGGCTCGATCAGCAGATCACCTGTATTTTTGAGACACACCGGAACGAAGACTACGTAACCGGTTCATGTGAACTTGCAAAACGCTCGGGGGCTCCAATTTATCACGGTCCCGTAACCGCCTTTTCCTACGGTACAAGGGTTGAAGAAGGAGCGGTCTTTTGGGTTGGCGACCTCGAAATCTCCGTGCTCGAGACCCCCGGTCATACTCCTGACAGCATATCGCTGGTAGTCAGGGATAAGAAAGTTTCCGGTGGTCCATACCTGGTATTTACCGGGGACGCACTGTTCTCCGGTGATGTGGGCCGTACCGATTTATTCGGCAGGGGCAGAGAAAAAGAGGCTGCCGGCATGCTCTACGATAGTATATGGAACAAGGTCCTCCCCCTTGGAGACACGGTCCTGCTGTACCCGGCCCATGGAGCGGGGTCGGTCTGCGGGGGTGAGATTGTTGACCATCCGGTGACCACAACCGGGTATGAGAAAAAAAACAACCCCCTTCTCCAGAAGGACCGCCGGGCTTTTATCGATTATAAAACAAGGGAACACCATTATGTCCCGCCATATTTTCAGCAGATGGAAGTTGTCAACCTGAACGGTCCGTCGCTGATCGGAAACCTCCCGGACCTTATCCCTTATACCAACCACCAGGTGAAAGAACTGGCAGGTACGGGGGCCCAGCTCCTGGATATCAGGGCACCCGGCAGTTTCGGGTCAGGGCATATCGACGGGAGCCTCTCTGTCTGGCGTGAAGGCCTGCCAGCATACATGGGCTGGTTCCTTAATTACGAATCGCCAATAATCCTCGTTGATGATTTCAACCTTGAACTGGAGCAGGTCACACGACATTGTGTCCGGCTCGGGTACGATAACCTGAAAGGTTACCTTGCCGGGGGGTTCCCGGGGTGGTATAAAGCAGGTGAACGTTTCAACAGGCACCGGGTATGGTCTGTGTATGACCTTCAATCTGCAATGGAGTCTGCCACCGAAGAATTGCATCTCCTCGATGTCCGCGATATTCGTAACCGGGAAAAAGCCGGTCATATCACCGGTGATCACCATCGGTATGTCGGGGACCTCCCGAAAAACCTCAGCGATGTGCCGCAGAATGCAAACATTGTCGTCTATTGTGATGCGGGGTACAAGGGGTGCCTCGCCGCAAGTTTCCTCTCAATGCACGGTTACCCGCATGTGACAAATATCCTTGGTGGGATGGCCGGCTGGTCCGCGGCAGGTCTTCCCGTGGAAAAATAACCGACCGGTAGAAGTATTTATCAGAAGAAACGTCAGGATTGAGCATCCGGATGATCGGGGATGATTACCCGGCGTTCCCGGCCAGACTCACGATTGGTCAATCGAATCTACCAGGTAATCAATCTGGTGTCTTCGTGGTATGGTCTCCCTGAGGTCACCCACGCCTGGAAATAAAATTACAAATCTTTATCACTACCACGCCGGATATTCACATAGGATGGACATGGAGATTGTAAAGATCCCACGGATGGAGAAAGAGGAATACGACCGCCTGATAGAAGAAGGATATATCAGCCGTATTGCGTTCCAGGGCGAGAAATATCCCTATATTGCCCCATTCCTCTATGTTTTTGACGGCCAGTTCATTTACTTCATCTCAACAAAATATGGGAAGAAGATCGAATACTTCAGGAAAAGTCCCTATGTCTCGGTGGAGGTGGAAAAATATACAAAAGACCTCTCCTGTTACACGTTCGTTACCATGCAGGGGTACCTTGAAGAGGTGCATGATTCAATCGAGAAAAAACTGATCCGCCAGCGCTTTATTGATTTGATCAAGGAAAAGCACCTCTCTATGAACATCCTCGCCGCGCTTGGTCATTCCCCGCTTGACCCGCCTGAGGCGATTGCAAAAGAAGAACGGTCCCTTGTCTGGAAACTTACCGGTGTGAAAGACCTTGTAGCGCTGAAGAATCTCTAACCATTTTTTGTGGATGCCGGGTGCCCGGGTCTTTCCGTTGTTTTTTCAAGTTCTGCGATCATCGCGTCCGGACCATTGACCGGGTAGGAACATGCATGGTTTTTACAGACATAGGCCGTCGCCTTTCCGTTGATTTCTCTCATCTCTCCCGTAAAGCCTGATATCCGGTCGATATCGAACGGCCCCTCCCCACCAGGCCTCCCGATTACCACCATCGACGGGAAAAACCGGGAATTAATTGCCGCGGTCATGGCAACCGTGTCGGCAGCCCCGGCATCCCCGACGATGACCACGCTGGTTGCTGGTCCACGTGCAAACCCAAGGGATGAAAGAAATTCTGTATACCCTGCGGGTGAACGTTCAACAAGTGTAGAAAAATTCCCTGCAATGTCCCATGCCCGTGCGTGGTAATCAGCATTGGTAGTCATCAGCCCAAGCCGCACAAGATTTTTCATGGCGATAGAGTTTACCGAAGGGAGCGCACCGTCATAGATGTCTTTCTGCCGGACAAGGAGGTCCGCATCGTCCTCGTGGGAGGTGAAATATCCCCCGTCCCTGCTGTCGAGGAAATGGCGCGTGAAATATGCCTCGGTCCTGATCGCGGCCTCCAGGTATCCAGGCGCAAAGGTCAGTTCATACAGGTCAAGGAGGCCTGCACAAAAGTACGCGTAGTCAGATGCTACCCCGCGGATGCCCGGCTTTCCATCCCTGTAGCGGTGAAAGAGTTCCCCGGTGCCTGACTGCATGGTACCGAGGATGAAATCCGCGGCACCGGTTGCCGCTTCGAGGTACCGGTCATCCCCGAATGCGCGGGCAGCACGTGAAAAGGCTGAGATGACAAGGCCGTTCCAGTCAGTCAGTACCTTGTCATCTTTTTTAGGCGGGACGCGGCCCTTACGCCTGGTGAACAGGCGTTCCCGCGCAGATGAAAACCTCGCAGTACATTCCTCTTCCGGCTCCCGGGCAATTGATGCCAGATGTCCCGGTGGGACCGTGAGGTGCAGGATATTTTCCCCTGAAGGTTGCCCGGTCTCCTGCGTGGGGAAATTCCCTGCCGACTTTACGTGGTAGGCATTGATAAACGCGGGGGCCTCATCACCAAGCACTTCCTCGATCTCGTTCTTCTTCCAGAGATAGAATTTCCCTTCAACTCCTTCGCTATCGGCGTCTTCAGCCGAATAGAATCCACCATTGGGGTCACGCATATCGCGGAGCAGATACGTGAGACATCCCTCTGCCGTGTTACGGAACGACCTGTTTCCGGTGGCAAGGTACGCTTCTGTAAGGGCGGTCACAAGCAATGCCTGGTCGTAGAGCATTTTCTCAAAATGTGGCACGAGCCACCCCGAATCTGTTGAATAGCGGTGGAACCCGTACCCGAGATGGTCGTAAATTCCACCGTTTGAGATCGCGTGAAGTGTTTTTTCAGCCATCGCGAGTGCGTTTTCTTTACCCGTCCTCTTCCAGTACCGGAGAAGAAACGATATGGTGTGGGGCGTCGGGAATTTCGGTGCACGGGAAAATCCACCGTTGATCGCATCGAACCGCAATGCGAGGTCACTGATTGCTGCATGAAGGAGCATTTCGTTACCAGGTGGACTTGTCCCCGTTCTCTGCCCGTGGTGAAGGGCACGGATAACCTGTTCCGCCGTTTCCCGGACATCCCCACGCCGGGATTTCCAGAAGGTTTCGATCGCCGGTACGAGGTCAAGAAGACCATTCGACCCGAACCTGCTCTCCTTCGGGATATAGGTCGCCGCAAAGAAAGGCTCCCTGTCGGGTGTCATGATGATAGTGAGTGGCCAGCCCCCCGAACCCGTGAGCACCTGGGCCACCGTCATGTAGAGTGCATCGATATCAGGACGCTCTTCCCTGTCCACCTTGATACAGATAAACGCCCGGTTCAGCAGGGCGGCCACTTCGTCGTCCTCAAACGATTCGTGTGCCATCACGTGACACCAGTGGCAGGTCGAGTACCCGATCGAGAGGAAAACAGGCCGGTCCCGGACCCTTGCCAGCTGGAATGCCTCCTCACCCCACGGGTACCACTCAACCGGGTTGAATGCATGCTGGAGCAGGTAGGGGCTGCTTTCCGCGGAGAGCCGGTTCGGGGTTTCTGGCCCTTTCTTCCCTGCAGGACCCCCATCTTCATGGAACTGCATACCCGTCCATTGGTCATATGGTTATTTGTGTATTTCCCCGGCGACTGATGGGCTGAAAAAAAATCCGACCGTTGGGTAGGTCCCTGCCACCAGGTATCGTACCACTTGCGCATACGACTAAAACAGTACCAAATGGAGCACCAGGACCTGTATATGAAAGCCCGGTCCAACGGTATGAAAAAAATTAAAAGAAATCTTACTGCATTGTCGCCTTAATGATTTTTACCGGAGTTTTAGGCTTGTCACTGCCATCCTTTGGAACTTTAGCGAGTTTGTCCACCACATCCATCCCGGATGTGACCTTTCCGAATGCCGGGTGACGCCCATCAAGGAAATTGTTGTTTACCAGGTTGATGAAAAACTGGCTCCCCCCCGTGTTTGGCCCGGAATTCGCCATCGAGATGGTGCCCCGGTTGTTTTTGCTGGGGGGTGTAAACTCATCAGGGATTGCATACCCCGGCCCTCCGCACCCGGTACCGGTCGGGTCACCGCCCTGGATCATAAAGCCGTCGATGATACGGTGAAAGATGACCCCGTCATAATATCCCCGTTTTACGAGTTTTTCAAAATTCCCTGCAGTGATTGGCATATTGTTGTCGAGTTCTATCGAGATAGTTCCCATCGTGGTCTCAAGAACCGCAATGCATGGTTTTCCACCATCAGTCATGTATATACAATCGTTTCGTGACGGCTATTAACCTTCCATTCTTACTGGTGGCACGGGTGCCCTTACGATGAATCCCAAAAACAAACCAGGGTTGCATTGTCATACCGCGAGATATTTCTGATCGGTTTTCCTAGTTGTATACACCATGCCGCAGGAGACCGGAGCTGGGAATGAAGGCAGTGGAAAACGCCTGACTCCCGTAATGGAGCAATATCATACGCTCAAGAAAGAATGCGGCGAGTCGATACTCTTTTTCCAGATCGGCGATTTTTACGAGACATTCTGGACCGATGCAGAAGTGGTCTCGCGGGAGCTCGATATCGTCCTGACTTCCCGTTCAAAAGGTTCTAATGGGGAAAAGATCCCGCTGGCAGGTGTCCCGTGCCATGCGTTCGATGCGTACATCGCGCGTCTTGTCAGGAAGGGGTACCGGGTGGCAGTCGTCGACCAGGTGGGCGACCCGAAAGAGTCAAAAGGGATCGTTAAACGGCAGCTCACCCGTGTCATCACACCCGGGACCGTGATCGATCCCTCGATGGTCCCCTCGACTGCTGCCGCATATCTCATGGCCGTTGCAGAAGACAGTACTGCAGGGGTCGTATCAGCGGCATTTCTTGATATTACCACCGGGGAGTTTTTTTACTCTGTCTGCCCGAAGGAGAACCGTTTCCAGTCACTTGATGCGGAAATTGCAAAGTATCACCCGGGGGAATGCATTGTTTCACCAGGGCTTGACCCCCTGGTGATCACCCTTCTAAAGGACCGTGCGGTCCCCGTGACACAATGGAAGCAGGAAGTCTTCGGTCTTGAAAGGGCAAAAGAAGTGTTGATGTTGCATTTTCATGTTGCATCACTGGATGGGTTCGGCCTCGTATCCCGGGGATCTGCGGTCAGGGCTCTTGGCGGAGCGTTATTGTACGCAAAGGAGACACAGGGGAAAGAACTGCCGCATATCACCAGTATTTCTGACCGCACGGTCACCGGTACCATGGTGCTTGACGCAGTAACGCTTCGGAACCTCGAGGTGCTCAACAATATCCGTGACGGGGGGGAGGACGGGACCCTGAAAAAGACCCTTGACCAGACAAAGACCCCGATGGGGAGCCGGCTCCTCGTCCGGTGCCTTACGAACCCGCTCCTTGACCATGAAGAGATCAATGCACGCCTTGACGCGGTTGCGTATTTTGCCTCGCATGCACCACTCCGTGCCGCTCTCCGTGACCTGTTATCCCGGTGCAGCGATATTTCCCGAATTGCCGGGAGGGTCTCCTATGGGAATGCGGGCCCCCGTGACCTCTTCACCCTGTCATGGTCGCTCCGGGCGATCCCGGAGATCAGGTCACTGATTGAGGCGGGGACGGATGATCTGCCCCTGGCGATACGAAATGCAACGTCGTCCCTGATGGACCACCATGCGACCATTGACCTCATTTCGCGGGCAATCGTGGAAGACCCCCCGGCAACGATAAAGAATGGCATGGTGATCAGGGAAGGGTATGATACCGATCTTGATGACCTGAGGGGTGTATCCGGGTCAGGAAAAGACTGGATTGTACAACTGCAACAGGAAGAACGGGCCACAACCGGGATCAAGTCCCTGAAGGTGGCCTATAATTCTGTATTCGGGTATTACATCGAGATAACGAAGCCAAACCTCCACCTGGTCCCGCCATCCTACGAGAGGAAACAGACGACGTCGACGGGTGAACGGTTCACCATTCCGTCCCTCCGCGAGAAGGAGGCCAGTATTGCCAATGCGGACGAACGACTGCTTGCACGGGAGAATGTCCTCTACTCCGCACTGCTCCGCAAACTGCAGGAGGTGGTGCCGGCAATCCAGTCCTCCGCGGAGGGTATCGGGCACCTCGACCTGTTCTCGGCCCTTGCTGAATCCGCCCGAAAATATCAGTATGTTCGGCCGGCCGTCGATCCCGGGACCCGGCACCTTATCCGTGAAGGACGGCATCCTGTTGTTGAGCGCCGATTGACCGGTGGTTTCGTGCCGAATGATGTGATGATTGATGCAGCCGGTGAACAGGTACTGATCATCACCGGGGCAAACATGGCCGGGAAATCAACCTACATGCGCTCCGTTGCCCTGATCACTATCATGGCCCAGATGGGGAGTTTTGTCCCCGCATCGTATGCTGATATTGGCGTTGTTGACAGGATTTTCACCCGGGTCGGGGCCTTTGACGACCTTGCCTCCGGCCAGTCGACCTTCATGGTCGAGATGATAGAACTTGCGAATATCTTAAACAATGTGACAAAAAAAAGCCTGGTGATCCTCGATGAGATCGGGAGAGGTACCTCCACGCTCGACGGGTTCTGTATTGCAAAGGCCGTGCTGGAATTTCTCCACGGGAAAGGAGGAGCCGGCCCGAGAACACTTTTTGCCACGCATTTCCACGAGATCGTCGGGATAGAATCCGACCTCCCGCGGATAAGGAATTATCATTTCGCCGTACGGGATACGGGAAAAGAAGTAGTATTCCTGAGAAAGATCATCCCTGGTGCGACCGATAAAAGTTACGGGATCCATGTTGCACAGATTGCAGGGGTGCCGAGAAAAGTGATTGACCGTGCGAACACGATCATGAACGAAGTCGACGACAGGATTACAAACCCCGGTGGAAAAGTCAGGAGGTATACGCAGATGCTCCTCGTTGATGCACCGGTAGTCCCGAGAGACCCCGTATTGCAGGAGATAGAGGGGCTTTCGGTCGATACCATGACCCCCCTTGAAGCCCTCACGTGGCTGAACGGACTCCAGAAACGGGTAAAGCAGGGGGATTCCATGAATCAGGACAAGTCCCGGCATGTGGAAAATACCAATAAGCCCGGACATTCTCCCGTCATCGGGCAGGATGATACGTCAGCCGGGGACCGTGATAGTACCGGAGAGGAGGGCCAGGTAAATGGCAGAGCACCATAGAAACCGGATCCGGCTCCTTGACCAGGCCACGGTAAACCAGATTGCCGCAGGCGAGGTAGTGGAGCGCCCGGCCTCTGTCGTCAAGGAGCTGGTGGAGAACTCCATCGATGCCGGTGCGACCCGGATCATTGTGCAGCTTGAGTCCGGCCGGGAAGGGATCACTTCTGCCCGGGTCACGGATAACGGGTGCGGTATGGGGGCCGAAGACGCCAGATTTGCGTTTACCCCGCATGCAACGAGCAAGATCGCACGTATCGGTGACCTGGACCGCTGCCGGACTCTCGGGTTCCGCGGGGAAGCCCTGGCGAGTATTGCAGCCGTTTCCCACGTTACCCTGGTCACCATGGAACGGGATGGCGGGCAGAGTGCGACGGAAGTAATAATCCGGGGTGGGGACCTCGAAAAAGTCGCCGAAACGGGGGCCCCGACCGGAACTACCATCACAGTCAGCGACCTTTTTTTCAACACTCCTGCAAGAAAAAAGTTCCAGAAATCAGTTGGCTCCGAGGTTGCCGCAATTACACGGACCATGGAGGCATTTGCAATTACGAACCCCGGGATCGCATTTTTGTTTATCAATAACGGCAACGAACGGGTTTCGACTGAAGGGAGCGGAGACCTGTTCGATACCATTGTTGCCCTCTACGGGAGCGGGGTGGCGGATGAACTCATCCCGGTATCCATCGCTGAGGGGCCACTCAGCCTGGGCGGTTATGTATCAAAACCATCACTGTCACGCCCGAACATCTACCAGGTCTTCGTCGGCATCAACAACCGGCAGGTATATGCCCGGGCTGTTGTCGATGCAGTCAGGGCAGGATATGGCACCCTGCTCCCTGATAACCGCTATCCCGTGGCGTTCCTTTCTCTCATGCTCGACCCTGCCTACCTCGATGTGAATGTCCACCCGGCAAAACGCATCGTACACATCTCCCGTGAGCGGGACATCTGCGCAATGGTGACAGGTGCCGTGTCCCGGGCATTGAAAGGGGCCGACCTTGTACCGCGGGTACCTGGCGGGTTTCATACCCTGCAAAAGTCAGACCCGACGGGCAACGTATCACGGGGGTACGATCACCAGGTGAGGCCCGGACCCGGTGTCGCCGAGGCCGGACATGGGTCGTTCCTCCTGTCAGACCGGAGACTGCGGCAGTCCGAATTATCCGGAGGTACAGCAGGTAGCGACGACGGAGTCCCCGAATTCATCTATCTCGGCCAGTATAACGGGGCGTATATCCTGGCACAGGCACCGGTCGGGGACCTCCTCCTGGTTGACCAGCACGCGGCACATGAGCGGGTCCTGTACGAACAGGTAACAGCATCCCGGGACCTGGGCCAGGAAGCCCAGGAACTGCTCATCCCTACGATACTTACCCTCTCTCCTGCAGAGTCGGGGGTCCTGCGGGAATACCTCCCGCACCTCCAGGAAAAGGGGTTCTCTCTTGAAGAGTTTGGTAAGGATACCTACGCGGTCCGCATGGTCCCGGTAATCCTTGGAAAACCAGGTGACGGCGAGATGGTCCGGGACATCGTCGGAGACCTCATCTCGTTGCCACGCAAACACGGGACCGACTCCGGTGAACAACTTGCACGGACTATTGCGTGCCATGGAGCGGTCAAGGCAGGAACCGTGCTGACCTCCGGCCAGTGCCAGCGACTTCTCAACCAGCTCTCCCGCACGAACGAACCCTGGACCTGCCCGCACGGGAGGCCCGTGATGGTCTCATTCACACGGGACCGGCTTGACCTCCTTTTCGGACGGAAATAGGTAGAGAACCGCCTTTCACCGGGTTTTCCCTCCGGATGGAGCCGTATTTTTTGAGTCCTGGAGGGACCAGGTTTTTTTTTTTGGCCGGACCGATATTTTCAATTAATACCCTGTCATAGTACTACGACTGCAAAAGCTTGGGGAAAAACAGGAGATAGCGGAAAGATGAATAAAAAGGTACATGGCGTCCCGGTTCTGGTTATCCTGGTTTTAATTGCGGTTTATTCCGCCGGTTGCATCGGGTCTGCGGTGATACAGGGCAGTCCATTCCCGGACAGGGCACAGGGGGCCAGTGAAAAAGACCTGCCCCCGTTATTCAATTACCCGTTATCCGGGCAGGTGCAGGTCGATGACGGGGTCCCGGGCATTTATATCCCGGGAGATATCATCCAGCCCCCGGCCGACTCCCCCCTGTATGACCCGGATATTGCCGTAGTGGTCATCCGCGATACCGGCGACGGCAGGTACGAGATCAGTGGTATTGTGAATTCAAAAGGCACGTGGTTCCGGCTGCCGGGTTCTATCCCGGGTATGGTGGACCATGTGTACATTGAACGAATGTTTTCCGTGCGAAGCGGGCACGTGGACTATAACAGCCTGACAATACTCGATAACTGGCGGCCAGAGGATAATACCCGGACGTGATTCACCCTTTTTGTTAGACCACTCATGCCGTTTTTTTCGTTAGACCTGAAAAGGACCCGGGACGGGTGTACTCACCTGCAGTAACTGCGATAAAAGGGGCCGCTATGCCAGGAACTGACAAAAAGAACAATTTTCCGGACGAACGGGATACTTCCCGCTTTCAGGAAAAGGTCCTGGACTTCTACCGTAGAAACGGCCGGCATGACCTTCTGTGGCGAAAAACAACCGATCCATACCATATTCTCGTATCTGAAATCATGCTCCAGCAGACCCAGGTGCCGCGGGTGACAATCAAATATCCCCGGTTTATCTCTGCGTTTCCGGATGTACACTCGCTCGCTGAGGCTTCGTTGTCTGAAGTCCTCGGTGCATGGAAAGGGATGGGGTATAACCGGAGGGCAATTGCGCTCCGGGAAATTGCAGTACTGGTCGTCTCAGAGTTTTTGGGGGTGGTCCCTGATGACGAGACGGTTCTTTCCGGGTTTCCTGGTATTGGAAAGGCTACGGCCGGTTCAATTGCGGCATTTGCGTATAATTGCCCAACGGTATTTATTGAGACCAATATCAGGAGAGTGTTTATTCACTGCTTTTTTGGTGACCAGGTCCCTGTTTCAGACCGCGAAATCCGGCCCCTGGTTGCAAGAACGCTCGACAGCGAACACCCGCGTGAGTGGTATTACGCATTAATGGACTATGGCGCAGTACTTGGACGGCGTATCCCGAACCCGAACCGCAGGAGTACCCATTACCACCGGCAGCCGGCATTTGAAGGGTCTGACCGCCAATTACGGGGGCGGATCCTTGAACTGCTGTTACGGGAAGGTGCAATTATTCAAAATGACCTTGTTACCTGTATCGGTGAAAAGCCTGAACGGACCGTGGACATCCTGCGGGCACTCGCCAGGGAGGGATTTGTTACCGTCGTTCATGATACCGTCAGGCTGCATAACTGAAATACCCGCAATTGATTTTTCCACAATAATTTTCCCTCGCTTTCTGCGAAGACCGGCAACTGTATTTTAATTACCCGTTCACTTAGTACAAGAAATTTCGGGGAGAACGATTGTATGGCGGCACCAGTTGATCACAAGGATAAAAAACTCCTAATCGTGCTAATTTTTGCTGGCATTCTCAGCTTTGGGCTTATTGTATTTGCAGTGATGACATACGCCGGCAGCCCCGGACCTGGGAAATCCAGCTCGGCTACAACAGGGATACCGGTAAACCCGGTATCGACACAACCGTTGGATTTTGTTACGACCAGTAGCGCGAATACGGCAGTCCCGGTACTGATTGCCACCACGATACCGGCCGGTACCCCTGCCCGTACGGTAACAGCTGAACATAACCCCACCGTGTCCCCCGTTACATCCGCACAGCCGATTGTTACCGTTCTCCCGGTGATGTTTACATCCGGGGATTCATCTGGTCCTGTCGCCCCGGAACCATTTTTCCTCTCGGTGAGTCCGGCATCGGCCAGCGGAAAACCTGGTGAGACCATTTCCTATACCCTCCGGATTGAGGGCGGAGAAAGGCAGACGGAGCCGATCCACTTTGCGTTAACCGCAAGTGCGCTCATTTTTTCCCAGACATACGACATTGGTGACGAACAACCCCCGTTCCCGAAGACTTCCGTCTACCAGTTCATAGTCCCCGGAAATATCCCGCCGGGAATCACGATAAACGGGGTCATTACGGCAACCGGGGCCGGGCAGACAAGAGTGCAACCGGTTACACTAAAGGTGCTGTAACAATAGCCCATCTTTTTTTTCGGGATGAGTTCCCGGTCCCTGGATAAAAAACGCTTCTCCTTACCCCCGGTCTTTTAAAAAAGGTGTACCCGGGATAACTATCATACAATTATCCTCTCAAATAATACCCGATCAGGATCAGCAGGAGCCCGGAATAGAACATCATCGCCCAGGGCCACGCAAAGCCGAGCTGGATCGTGGAAAGTCCCTTTAAGTCCTGTAGAAGTACCAGTATAAATCCAACGATGAAACAAATGAGGCTGACATCACTTTTTATCTTTTTATCCATTCATTACCTCCGGATTGAATATTAGATATTTACCCTGCCCCCTATATGTATTTCCCCCTCGAATAGGGGATGCATGGCTCCTGCCCTAAATGCCCGCCTCCTGTAATCCAAACCGACTAATATCCCGGGATATCTTTAGAGAGAGGGTTACTTGCCCTGGCAGGAACAGTACACAGTATGTAATGTGGGTCAGAGGTCTCCGATTACCAGGGAGAACAGGCATGATGCCGGCCGTGGCGGATTGTCAGGTGTACCCATCAGGATACGTTCATCCGGGTACCCGAGATTTTCGAGGACGACCATGGTAATCGCCGGGTAACCGGGCACGAGAGCTTTTGCAAGGTCAGGTACGCTGAATTTAGGGTCTGGAACAAGAAAAACCACTTTCCTTTGTGAAAGTTCGAGAAGAGTCTTTTCGGTCGCATGCGTGTGGTCACGACCGTGGGCCAGGACGACGGATACGTGTGCAAGGGAGAGATGGAGTCGTGCGGCAGCGAGCTGAAGTGAAGAGATCCCGGGGATAACTTCGCCTGGCAGGTAACCAAGCCCTGCAAGCATCGGGTCACCGGTGGACAGGATGACCGCATGGTCCGGGAGTGAACCAAGGCCCCGGTAATCCCCGATCTCCCGGACCGTGCACCCTTCATGGATATGACTTCTGACCGTTTCAATAGCCCGTTTTGAACCATAAATGAGGTCAGCCCCTGATATAACCCCGATTGCCATTTCGGTAAGCATGCCCGGGCCACAACCGACCCCTACAATTTTCATGACCTGGATCACCTGGAGATTAATTATGTTAGTAATTGGATTATTGCATGAACAACGTAACGGAACTGTCCCCTGGGATTTTATTCCTGTATCCCCGGGGGATATGCATAATTCCCGCATTTTTCTGCGAATTCACACAAAAATATGCGCTGTATCATGGGTCAATATCCCGTCCCGGCTGATCAGCACGATACGAAGGTCTGGGTACTCTGCCTTGTATTGATCGAGAGCGCTTCTGATTCGTGGATTATATTGTTGCCTCGTTGTGAGTTCTTCTACCGTCCTGCAACCTGAACCTTCGAGGATTCCAGGATTGATAAAACGCAGGACCAGGCCCGGGAGCCCGAACAGGGTTACTTCCCCAGTGGCCGCTGCGAGTGCAGCCCCGATTTTACTGCCGACCAGGACCACCTCGTGGTCCGGGAAAAACAACCGTGCATACCTGAGCCCTGTGCGGCCAGTCGTGAGCACCACCCTTGGCGCATTCCGTACCCTTGAGAGAACGGTCTCCTCCAGGTGGTCGTCCCACGGCTCAACAAGGCCGGTGGTACCGAGCACCGAAATGCCACCAATAATACCCAGGCGTGGATTGAGCGTTTTCTTTGCGACCTGTTCACCTTCCGGTACCAATAATTCAACCAGGGTTCCGGGTAGTCCCGTGATGGAAAGGGCTTCCTGTACAGAACAGGTGATACAGGCCATCGAAGGACCACCGATAGCAGGTTCACCCTTCGCGTAGCGGGGTGTATCGTATGAAAACCGCCCGATCCCCTTTCCGGCATGGACCGTGATCCCTTCGGGGGCCGGTGCTGCAACAGCCCTGAAGAGAATTCCTGCGGTGACATCGTCCGGGTAATCACCGGCATATTTCCTGCATTCTGCAGACCCTTTCCCGGTAACATCCACCGGAATCTCCACCACGATGCTACTGGGGGTCGTTATAGTAACTGAAGCGACAGGGGACTGCAGCGAAAGGACCGCTGCCTTGCATGCGGCAGCCGCCGTAGTACCCGTTGTATATCCCCTCATGAGCACCGTGCCATCCGAGGTAAGGATGGCGAGTCCCCGGACAACCAGTGGCAGCAGCTCCGGCTTCTGACACCCCGTTACCCAGTCCTGCGGATATACGTAACCACTGACCGGGTCCTTTAATGCCTGCCCTGAATTGCCGGTTGAATATTCCATACCAGACCAAAAAGACTATCCCGATAAGGATCAGAATTTTTTCCTGTCCTGCTGCTCCGCATACATGGTAATAATCTCGTTCATTGCCGCGACGGCTACCGGGGTCCCCCCCCGCGTCCCCTCGGTTGAAATAGACGGAATATCGATTGTCCGAAGCAGTTCCTTAGATTCAGCGGCGTTCACAAACCCGACCGGTGTCCCGATGACGAGCGATGGCATATGCCCCTCCCCGATCATCCGGCAAACGGTCAGGAGCGCAGACGGGGCATTGCCGATGACAATTACTGCACCATTGACCGTATCCCCGAGGTTTTGAAACCCCTTCGAGGTCCTTGTTATCCCTTGTTCTGTTGCACCCTCGTCGAAGTCAAGTGCACAGGACACCTCGCTCTGGTGCCCTTTCTTCTGTATGCCCACCTGGACCATCCGGATATCAGTGATAACCGGTGCACCGGCAGCCAATGCAGCGAGACCGGCCTGTACCGGGCCTGACTGAAAACAAATCAGGTCAGCCATCGAAAAATCCCCCACCGCAACAGAACACCGCTGCCGTATACGGTCTTCCGGTGTGGTATTCCCAATGGTAGCCCGTGCAAGCTTCCTGCTCTTTTCTGAGATCTCGAAGGCCTCTTTTGTTGTTGCCCCAAGGTCAGTATACGTATTTTCTATGGTATCCCCGTGGTGTAATGATTCCTTTGACATGGTCGCCCATCCTCCAGAGCCTGCTCTCACTGCCACCGATAAGAACGGTGGAGTGCATATCCACTAGATCTTCCTTTCCTGGCGCTTCACCAAGCGTTGTAAGAATTACTTCTTCACCGTCCCGGTATGCATTTTTTACAATCGCTACCGGAGTGTCTGGCGCATGATGTTCCTGGGCAATTCCAAGCGCCAATGACAGGTTATGGGGCCTTCCGCGGCTTTTCGGGTTGTAAAGGACCACGGGAACGCCCATTGAGAATGCGGCCCTCAGCCGCTGTTCGATGACCGGCAGCGGCGTTAAGAGATCGGAGAGACTGATCACGCAGAAATCACCGGAAAGCGGGGAGCCAACCAGCGATGCCGCTGCATTTGCTGCCGTCACTCCCGGGATAATCCTCACGTCCACCTCGCTCCCGCTCCGTTCAAGCACTTCAAGGACAATGCTTGCCATCCCGTACACGCCCGGGTCTCCACCGCTCACCATCGCGACCACGTGATCGCGGGCGAGGTCGACGGCCTGCTGCGCACGTTCAACCTCTTTACCCATGGAACTCCGGATGACCTCTTTCCCTTCAAGAAACGGCGCAAGGGCCAGGAGGTACGATGAATTTCCGATGATATATTCAGACGATTCGATGGCAGCTATCGCATCGCGGGTCATCTGGCCCGGGGACCCAGGTCCCGTCCCCACAATATACAATGCCCCCCGCTCAGCGTGCGATGGCAATGGTAACCCTCCCCGACACTCGTTTTTTCATGACTAACTCCCGTTTCCTCGAGACTGCCAGAGCCGCAGGTTCTGCGACCCCCGGCAGACCAATCCGACCGGCCGCAGAGGGTGATTCCAGAACCTGTGCCTTCATTGTCTCATCGTCGAGGAATATGAGGCATCCCCCAAGCATTTCAACCGCCTGGACGAGCCCGGTTTCTCCGATCTTCTTCTCTGTCGTGGCATATATCATCACCTCATCCGGCAAAATACCGGAATCATCGAGTGCCTGGCGTACTGCAGCAACGACTTCATCACGGGTCACTCCCAGCCGGCAGCCGAGACCGACGGTGTAAATCCCCGGGCGGGACAGGAATGAAACCCCGGGACCCGCCAGCACAACAGCCGGTCCCTGCACCGTATATACCCGTGTCCGGCTGTCAAGGATCCCTGCATTTACTTCACGGGTCGTATCCCTGTTCACCACGTGACGCCCAAACCGGGTAGCAATTCCTTCAACCGATTCAAGGCCCTGTGTCTCGGTTGCCGTTGTGATAACCGGCTGGATACCCAGTGCAGCCAGCTCGCGTGCAAGGTCGTTTGCGCCGTGATGTCCTCCGACAAGAGGTATGGCATATGCCATGTCAGGGCTTACCACCACGACTGCCGGATCAGTCCACTTGTCGATTAACAGGGGTGCAACTTTCCTCATAACGATCCCGATCGACATGACGGCAACAATTCTCCTGTATTGGGCAAATGCGATGCTGAAGGCATCTGGTTCGTACCCAAGGAGATCGGCGTCCAGTTTATAGGCGATCCGCTCGGCAAGGTGTCCGAACCGTGCGAGTGAAATGACTACCGTGTCGCTCATGAATAGAGAATTGACCTCCATTCACCCCGGGTCCCCGGGTCTATTACGCCACCTATGTAGAGGAGTGCGGAACGTTCGATCCCCTCCGCCCGGGCCTTTACGGCAATATCAGCCACCGTCCCCCTGACAATCTTCTGGTCGGGCCATGTTGCATGGTATACTACCGCTGCCGGTGTCCCGGGTGGATGGGAGACTTTTGCGAGTACCTCCTCAAGTTGCTCCGTCCCAAGGAAGATGACCATGGTAGTCAGGTGGGAAGAGAGCTCACGTATCTGGTCATGTTCCAGGGTTTTTCCGGCGGGCCTCGTAATAATTACACTCTCTGATACCCCTTTCAAGGTCAGCTGGGCCTGTAATGCAGCCGCACCGCCGAACAGCGAAGAGACACCCGGGACGACAGGCGTTGCGACCCCTTCGTGGTGAAGCAGTTCCATCTGTTCAACAATTGCGCCGTAGAGGGAGGGGTCACCTGAATGCAGCCTGACGACAAGCTGGCCTGCTTTCGCCGGAATAACCATGGCAGGGACCAGCTGTTCGAGCGACATCCCCCAGCTGTCAAGTTTTACCGGCGCCGGGGAGACTGCTACGAGGGCCGGGTTCACAAGCGAGCCTGCGTAGATGAGGACATCGGCACTTAAAAGCAGGTTCTGCCCCTTTACCGTGATCAGCTCCGGGTCCCCGGGCCCCGCACCGACAAAGTACACCGCGGGAATATCCATTCCTCACCGCCCTGCATACAGGATGCTTAAGTAGTCACTCTTTTCCGGGATTTCATCCCCACGGCAGACCCGCATATCAGGCAGAAACATCCGCTCGACAAGGACAAATTCACTGTATCCTTCGCACATCAGGGTTTTTACCATCTCTCTTGGTCGTTTCACTTTCAGGAGAATCCGGCAGTCCGGTTCGCCACCATCGGTGACGAGAAATCCTCCCGAGAGTGATACCCCCGATACCGATGCAAATGCCGTAATTGCACTGACACCGGGTTCACTCGTGCAGACAACACCGGGGTGCCGCTCCTGCATGGTCCGGCAAAGCCTTGAATAGGTGGAGAAAAAATTCGGGTCGCCGAGGATACCGAGGACTGCAAGCCCCTCCTCCGCGACAGGTGCGATAATATCCGCGTTCCGTACCATGCACCTGCTAATCTCCACCTCATCATCGGTCATCGGAAATTCGAGCACACGGGCATCCCGGTACGGGGCTACGAGCTCCTTTGCGATTGATCCCGGGACATATACTTCACTGGCATCCCTGAGCAGTCGTACTGCTTTCAGCGTGAGGAGTTCGGGATCGCCGGGCCCGAGTCCAAGGCCTACAAGCATGCCGGGATACCTCCGACGATGATATAGACCGGGTCAATTGGTTTGAACATGGTCCCACCGGCAAGTGGTGAGGAACGGGAGACCTGGACATGGACCGCTTCCTTAAAAATTCCCAGTTGCTCCATGGTGGTAATTGCCTGATGCAATGTCTCAATTTTCACCGCATTCACCACAATTGAACGCGTGCCAAGCGTGTGAAGTATCCGCAGGACCCGTTCAAGGTTGCCCGAACCGCCAATAAACGCACAGTCCAGCTGGTCAATGGTCGGAAGAAAATCAACAGCTTCCCCGTGGAAGAACCGGATATTCTCTACACCGGTCCTTTCTGCCTTTCCCCGGGCGAGATCAACTGCCTCTTTCCGCCGGTCTATGGCATAGATTTTCGAGGCCCGGTGTGCGACCGCGAGGGAAATCTTACCCGTCCCACACCCGATATCGGCAAAAATATCACCCTCGAGAAGCCCGAGTTTGAACAGCGAAATCGCCATCACTTCGTCCTTTGTCGGTCCGCCGGAAAGTTCCATGGTATTGTACTAAAATAAGGTTGCATTAGGGTATTAATGCTTGTTTTGCGATGGGAATCGTATTAAGGGCCCTTCAGAAAGGGAGGATTGTCCGGCAGGTCTGCCGTTCTTTTCTGCAAGGGTGCCGGAGGACCAGGGGACCCCGGTGACACAAATATCATTCCCTGGCGACAATGTGGGAAATTTTGTGAGGATCCCACGTTACGTTCCGATTATGGAGGCTGGTTTTTTTCATCTACCGGGAATAGCAACATTCTCCACACCACCCTGTACAACAGGAACGTGGCAAATTTTGACGAAATGGGATCAATTTGGACCGATGCTTCCTGATATGCTGGGATCGAAAGGTACCGGCGAATACATTTATACCCCAAGAACCGGTCCAATAGCAATTGTAATCCCTCCCAAAAAGTTAAACGGTCATACGATGATAGCCCACATATGAGATCCGGCTCCCTGATCCCCACCCTGGTAATCATGTTCGTTTTTATCATTCCCTTTGTAAGTGGAACGGACCTCGTCATCACACAACCGAGCGTGAACGAAACTCACCTGGCAGAGATGCGTGATTTTTACGTGTACGGGATATATCCAAAAATGGTCGCATACCCAGGAAACATTAAGATCGAGGTGTTTTCCGGGGATTCCGCCACCGGCACACCGGTCCGGGTAGTCCAAAGTATGGTCGACCCGGCCACCGGCATCACCAACGAAAGCGTGATCGATAGCACCTACGTGAATGGCACCCGGAAAAACAATGTGATGGTCCCGGATTTAGTGAAGGCTCCCGGGGGTATCCTGGACCCCTCCAACAAGCTGGTGGTGACGAACAACTACTATCTTGGGCTCGTCCTCGGCGGTGTCACAAAAGATTTTGATACCCGTTACACTGACAGCCATGGGGACCCGCTCACCGACCTGGCAGCAGGTAACTATACGATCAGGGTAACCGGGCTCTCCGGGGACTTCGCCGGAACGGTTACAGAAAAGACCGTGACGTTCGGCATCACTGACGCAGTCCTTGGATCGGTCCGGGCCATTCCGAATAAAAATGCCATCATCCAGTATGCGATCACCCATAACCGCCGTGCCTATTTCGACTGGTTCCCGGGGTACTTCACAGACCCAATCGACAGCAGCAAGTGGTACGAAGCACCTGGCCGGTGGAAACCAAACAATGGGATTGAGGTCGTGAACGACCGCCCGGGTCCCCTCATCGACACACCTCTCGTCGCGAACAACACGATGTTTGTCTATAATATAAACAACGGCAGCGCGACGTACAAGATTGAACTTGCTGCTATTCTTCGGTTCAACCTCGAGGACAGCACTGGTACAACCTTCCTCTCCTATGACATCGGTGAGCCCTCCATTACCTACAACGATGCAGGTTGCGGCAGCGTGCGGACTGTTTCCGGGACGCCTCTTCCCTTCCCCCCTTCATCCCGGTTGAATGTCGCCCGGGTGGAAATTATCAACCAGACCACTATGCGCTACGAAAACCTCTTTGACCCAAATGATGCAACGACACCAAAAAACCTGGACTTTGACTCATCCGACGGGATCACCTTCCCATCAGGGAAGGAGTTCATCATCTATGGGGCAACAAAGCCGATCGCATCTCAAGTGACTCCATTGTCCACACGGTACGAATTCTCCATCAACAACCGGATCACCCGTGTCAGTTGCATGATCACTGATTCAGGGGGGCAGGTCGTTTCCACGACCCTGCACGATGTGAACCTGTCCCGGCTGTATACACCCGGGAGCCCGGCACGGTTCAACTCGCTCTGGGAGTTCGGTATTGAAGTTACGGGACTGACAAAACCCGGCAATTATACGGTTAATCTTATAGGTTCCGATTCATCGGGCACTGTCGTTCCCGGGACCAGCGCAATGTTCACCGTCACCGTTCTTCCCGTCGCAGATTTCACCGGCACCCCGGTGACCGGGAACGCTCCATTTTCTGTCCAGTTCACAGACCTTTCCACGGGACCTGTCACCTCGTACGCATGGGACTTCACCGGTAGCGGGAGAACCGACAGCACGCTGCAGAACCCGAACGTTACCTACACCAATGCCGGAACGTACCCGGTGAGACTGAATATCACGGGACCCGGGGGGTCCGCTACCCGGGTCAGGACTAATTACATCACCGTAAATCCAGCTCCAAAACCAACGTTCTTCGCAGGCTTCACCGTCTCACCCGTGAGCGGGACTGCTCCCCTGACGGTGAAATGTACCGACAAATCTATCGGAGACCCGACCTGGTCAGTTTACGATTTCGGGGACGGAACGAATGTGACGGGGCCGAATCCTTCACATACCTACCGGTTCCCGGGCGTTTACACGATTACCCTGTCCATTATGAAATATAACACCACGACCTGTTCCATCATGGGCAGCACCGCAACAAACCCGAATGCCATTACGGTGAACAGTGTACCCGTGGTCCCCGTGGTTGCGAAATTCACTGCATCACCAGTCAGCGGGACTGCTCCCCTGGCGGTTTCCTTCACTGATCAGTCAACGGGAGACCCCACATTCTTAAATTATGATTTCGGGGACGGGATCAATGCAACCGGTAAGGACCTGGTACATATGTACCGGTTCCCGGGGGTCTACAATGTGACCCTTTCAATTTTTAAATTTGATCGCACTAGCGGCTCGATGCTCAGTGATGCATCTGTCCAAAGGAGTCTTATCGTGGTCAAGTGATTATAAATCTATAACGATCTTTTTTCTCAGCGGCGACACCTGCCCCGTGCAACGAATTTTAACCTGTTATAAACGCGTCCTGTCCATTTCGGTGGAGGGTAGTAAAAAAGCCTGTATTTAACTACCCCTTCCTCTTCAACTTCTCAACTAATCTCATCACCCGCTCCTTCGCTTCATCGGTTGCGATGGCATCCTTCGTAATCGTAATGTTGACAATATCCCCGTCAATAATCCCCGCCAGAAAAATTGCCGGCAAATTGAATTTTACTTTCTCATCCCCACGTAAAAGAAGAACCGCCAATTCTCCTTCAATCCTATCCACGGTCGCTGTAATTTTCATCGTTATCCCTCACATGCACTACCATTCTTATCTCCATCCTACTGATGAATGTCACTCTGGCCTGACGATATGCAATAGTCATAGCGGGCCTGGGCCGCAGCATCCCAGGAGATCAATAACTCAATCCTACAGACTTTTTCTGAAATGAAGACAAAAACAGAACGCATGAGTTCGGACAATACGATCCTGACGATCACGTTCATCTCGATGATCATTGTTATTGTCGTCACCTTTGTCTTTGCCATGAGTCTCTCCAGGCCGATCAGACGGCTGACGGGAATCGCAGATACGGTAAGCATGGGCAAACTGGATGAGGAGACCGAACGTCCATACAACGATTGAGATCAACGACCTTGCAGAGTCGTTCACGCGTATGATCAACGCCTTTAAGATCATGGTCTCGCAACAGGACGGGGAGGAGGAAATGAAATGACACTCGGACAGGACTTCGTAGCTGCCCCTGGCAAAGGACCTCGGGCCCTCCGCACCCCTGTTCCTGAAACGCCAATATGAGGCCCACCTGAAGAAATCCCCCTCAAGCTCACAAAAGCCGACCTGGATGAACTGGCAAAATGGTGCTTTAACGGTGTTAATATCTCACGGGGAGAACAGACAGCGGATAAAGTAAAAGATAATATTATCCGGTTGAAATAACCGGGCACTTATTTTTTAAGGCGAAAAAAACCTCATAATTTATGGCTCATTCCCCAGGTTTGGTCCTCCGGATCCTTCCCGTGACGAAAAAGAGCTCGATGGAAAAATGTTCGTCCCCGAAAAAAAATTCCACTACCTGGGATAATATCGGTTTCCGTTTCTGAACACCATTCACCACCTGGCGAGTGGGGACCTGTTGGTGCCCGGCTGTCTTGGCTGCCAGGGTATCACCATCTGTTGGGTGAAGCCCTATACTCCCGCTTCAGGGGACACGGGATATCCTGCTCATTGGTCGTGTGACGTAATGCCCCTCATACCTTGAACTTGGCGATCTCTTTTGAGACATTGTTCACAATCTTGTTCACACCACCCATGACCTCCGTGATCTGGTCAATGGACGCGGAAGTGCAATATCCTTGAATGACCGGAGTGTCTGACTGAGTGCCTCGCTTCCGGCTTTCACTTCACGGTTGGATGATGCGACGGCTTCACCAGCCGCGATGGACTTCTTCTGGAGCGTTGCGATCATGTCTGCAATATTCTCAGCAGATGCACGGGACTCCTGTGCCAGCGATTTCACTTCTGTTGCGACCACCGCAAAGCCCCTGCCTGCTTCTCCTGCCCGGGCAGCTTCAATTGCAGCATTAAGGGCGAGCAGGTTCGTCTGGTTCGCAAGATCGCGGATCAGGCCGACGATTTTACCGATCTTGTCCATTTCTGCCTTGATTTCGACAATGATCTTCTCTACTTCGGCTGATGAGGTAGTGATGCTCTGCATACCCCGCTCTGCCTGCTCAGCAAGGCCAGTACCTTTCACGCTCAGCGTATTTGCGTCCTCGGTGAGTTGTGATACCTTTTCAGCCTTCTGGGCAACATCGGTCACTGTCCGGTTAAGGTCTTCCATTGCCCGTAATACCTGGCCTATCCCGTCACTTCCTCTCGCAGCATTCGTGCTGACACCTGCCGCATTCTTTGCGATCTGTTCTGCACCTGAAGATACTTCTTCAATACTGGCATTTGCTTCCTCTGCACTTGATGCGAGTTCCACAACCTGCTGGTTGATCATGACCATTGCCTTGGAGACCTCAATACCGGTATTGTTGAGTGCATCTTTTAACTTGACGAAATCACCTTCTACGTGAAGTTTTTCATCAACCCGGGCAGAAAAATTACATTTTGCAAATTGACCGGCCGTCCGCATCACTTCGTAGACCGGGTAGTAAACCTCTTCCAGAGTCTCATTCATTCCCTCAACGATCTTCTTGTAATCGCCCTGGTGTTTTATCGCATCCGCCCGGACTTTGAGTTTTCCTTCCATGGCAGCCTTTGCCAGCATATTTGCATCGGTGATCATGCTGGTGAGGGCACCCCGGACATCCGCCAGGTTATTATTGATCCCGGCAAAATTGGTGTACGCATTTTTTGTATTTTCGGTTGGGAGTGCAAGGGTAAGGTCGAATGCGAGATTCCCCGTCGCAAGCTTCCTGAGGTTCGATGAGAGGGTAGCGAGATAGATATCGGTGAAATCTGCCAGGTCTTTTTTTGCCTGTTCTACTTTTCGTTTTCCGGTGTTGTCCAGGTATGTCGCCATCAAGCTGACGATCTCCCCTTCTTTATTAAGGAGAGGGATGGTATGCTGTTCAAGGAACTTAACCCCTGTCGGAAACTCGACAACTACATCCCCGGTAACACCTTTCTTTGTCTGTACCGCTTCCCTGATCCCATGGCCACTTTTCTCGAGCACCTTGAACTCTTTTAAGCTCATCTTCCGGAGCCGTTCACTGGAATACCCGCTCAGGGTGAGGAATGCCTCATTGGCAAGTTCGAGGTCCAGTTTCGTCGACATGATCAGGAGTGGTATGGGATTTTGCATGATCATGGAATGCATCAGTTGTTTCTGATTTTCCGCGTCTGAGGCCGCCGTCTTTAAGTCCTCCGCCGCAACGGTACGGGCGGTGATATCGTTATACACGGATAAGAGGTTCACCATCTCCTGCTTCCCGTTAAAGAGCGGGATTGTATACCGCTCCCACACCATGTCACCGTTTGGGAACCGAAATGTTGCTTCTCCCGTTACCGGGCGCCTGTCCCGGATACTCTCGTCGATACCCTCCCCTTTTTTATCGAGGTAAACAAAGTCCTTCAGATGGGAGCCAAGAGTTTTCTCACGGCTCCAGCCTGTCTTTTCGATAAATGCCTCGTTTGTTTCGATAACATTCTTCTCCATGTCCCATAAGAGGATGGGAGTAGGCAGTTTCTGTAATAGTTGGGCGGTCGTTTCCTGGAGACTGCGGGCCTCTTCCACTTGCCTGCGCTGCTCGGTAACATCGGAATAGAGCGAGATGACGCGATAAATTTCACCTGTATCATCGAAGAGCGGGATTGTGTCGTGGACGAAGAGGATATCCCCTTTTGGGACACGAAATGTTGCCTCTCCACTGACTACCCGTTTCTCCCGCAGGCATTCTGCGAGGCCTTCCCCTTTTTCATGGGACGTAATAAAACCTGCAAGTTGTTTACCGATTACCTGCTCCCGGGTATACCCGGTTGCTTCAATAAAAGCTGCATTGGTTTCAATTACCCGCCTGCCAGGGTCAAATACCAGGATTGGAAGGGGATTTAAACTGATAAATCCTTCCATTGCCCCTTTTAAACGTCGTAATTCGTTAAGCTCTGCGTTATCCACTTCAATGTTTTCAGCCATGTTTTCCTTCCCGTTTTCCCTGGTGTAAGGTCCCCGGCCCCTCCCTGGAATGCGATTGCCTGAAAAAATTATTCAGGTAAGAGGGCTGTTTTGTGAGAAACTATCCTGATGTATACTACTACAAAATATGGCTCAATAAAGCTTTGTCTTCTCTCTTTTGTCCGGGCAGAGTTACCTGGGTCAAACCCGGCTTCCGGGAATGATTGTTCCCGATCACGTTGATGAGGACCGCAAAAGAGCTAGGCCGTTGTCAGGTATGCAATCATTAAGCTGTTTCGGTACTCACAGATACAGGGATGCGGAAAGGACGGAGATCTGGCCGGCAGTGTTATGAACACTTGGCATGGGACTGGGTGAAAAGTTCCATGTGTAGTGGGAATTTCAGCATGGGGGTCCCATAAAAATTACTCAGGAAATAATTAACAAATAATCCGGCGCCGGTATACCGGATGCCCAGGCACGGGTTAATCGTATCTCAGGGTGGGCATTCAAGTGACCATGGACAATTTTTGGAAGTGGTAAATCCTGCGATTAAGGAGGTCTTTTATGGGACTTTGGAAAAGGCTACAACCCAATAAAGGCCAGATTTAGGTTGGATTAGGGATAAATCGCTCATTTTAGCCTTATTCATCATCTAGTCCAATCGGAGCCAAATGCGGGCGATTTAAACGAACGAGAATGGATTTTACGGGTTGGGGTGGGGTGTGTATACCTCGTTAGTGGTATCGTTTCGATAATTCGGGCGCAAAGTAGAGGAATTTTCCTTCTTTTGGAGTAACGTAGGTGAGCCAGGGGTACCTGCAGGCGTTGTTGGATGACTAGCCAGATCTGGACATGCCTGATTCGTTTAGATTTGTAGCTATTGGGTCAGGGTCTGGTTTTGGATCGATGAGCTTCAGTGCGAGGAGTCCGACGGGAATTGATAATATTACTGAACTCGGGTATGTGAACTCAATCGGTAAGGACCCGATGGCCAGCGGTCGGTTTAGCATCGGTGAGGACGTGCGGTGAACGTCGTTTGCGAAGACCTTTGATGTGGTGGGATAAGGGGCGGGTCCACAATATCAGGGGCCAGTACCCGGTTAAACCCGGTTTATGATTATTATTTAAGAGGGTCTTGAAATAACTCCATTGCAATGTAACCATACTCTTAATTCCCGTTAATTCCTAATACCAGATCATAGCAGGGACTAGGGATGCCAGTACAGGTTGCTTCACACCGGCGAAAAAATCCAACGTTCGACCAGCTGAAAGCGGTGTTTCCAGCAGTCCGTGACATGTATGGAGTGAAACGGATTGGTATATTTGGCTCGTTTGCACGCGGCGAGCAGACACGGAAGAGTGATGTCGATGTAATCGTTGAATTTATTCCAGGGCATGAAACGTTTAAAAATTTCATACATCTCGTGGATTTCCTCGAAGCACTCTTTCACCGGAATGTAGACTTATTGACCGAGCCCTCACTTTCCGAACTCATCCGCCCCTATATCGAAAAGGACGTGATCTGGATTGAAGGATGATCGCGTCCTTTTGACACATATCCTAAAGGAAATGGCGTTTCTGAAGAAGATCTGCCGGGGCCGCAGTTCTGATGATCTCCTACAGGATGATTATTTTTCCCATGCGGCGATCCGTGCTATTGAAGTTATTGGCGAGGCCTCTAAATCCATTTCACCAGCATTAAAGGCCAGACATCCGGAAATTGACTGGCGGGAAATGGCAGGGATGCGGGATTACGTCATTCACAGGTATTTTGAGATAAACTGGAATATTGTCTGGGATGTTATCAGTAACGAAATTCCTGTCCTTGAACCAAAGATAGC
>JAPKXR010000005.1 GCA_026394715.1 Methanomicrobiales archaeon
CGGCAGGAATCCCCGCGAATCCCTCCTCGTGTCATCCGCGAAGCGCTGGTCAACGCCCTGATGCACCGGAGTTACCAGATTCATGGTCCTATTGAGGTCATCCGGTTTGCGAACCGGCTTGAAATCCATAATCCCGGGCACTCACTTAAACCGGTCGAACATCTCGGGGAACCTGGTTCAAAGCCCCGGAACCCGAATATTGCGAGTGTTCTCCATGAAACGAATTATGCGGAGACCAAGGGCAGCGGTATCCGTGTGATGCAGGAACTGATGAAAGGAGCAAACCTTACCCCGCCAACGTTTGAATCCGATCGCGAGACTGACCAGTTTACAGCAACGTTTCTCCTGCACCACTTCCTTGACAAACAGGATGTGGCATGGCTTGCGCATTTCAGGGATCTTGGCCTGAGTGATGATGAAGCCCGCATCCTTATTCATGCGAGGGAGAAAGGGGGTGTAAATGAAATCGCTGAACAGAATTCTTCAGATCTAAGAGTCACACCACTTGAGACACCTCTTGCAGATTATTCGAAGGAGATTCCCGATCGGTCATTAGGGCAAGCACCTGCCAAGTCCGAAAGCTTACCTACCAACCTCCAGTCCATACCTACCAACCTCCCTCCCACGTCTAGCACGTTACCTGCCATGAAAGAGTCTAAACCTACCATGAAAAAGTCTAAACCTACCATGAAAGAGTCTAAACCTACCATGAAAAAGTCCAAACCTACCATGAAAAAGTCTAAACCTGCCGTCGCCGACTCCGTCCCTCCCCTCCTAATCAAACCGATAAAAGAGCTTGGTCGTAAAAGCCCCCCTTCCCGCGTTCAAGAAATTATTGCACGGATTTGTGTAAATCGTGCATATACCGCTGATGAACTTGCGGCGATTCTCAACCGGAATAAAAAATGGGTGAAGTGCAGTTATCTTTTCCCGATGATCCGTGATGGGATCCTTGAATACACTATTCCGGAAAATCCCAAGCACCGGAACCAGGCATATCGCACAAGAAACCGTAACAGCAAAGGAATGGACAGATTCCCATGATCTCCCCCCCGTATTATTCTGACGAAGCCATTCCGTTGAGGCGTGAGGATATTGCGGCGATCCTCAAATTTCTTCCGAAGTTTGAGAAACCGGACTTCTCACCCGGCGCCATGCGTCCCGGTATGGACAATCATCCGGGATTTGTGTACAGCCCGGCGACAGCGAAGTTCATTTCGGCGCTGTATCGTCACCGTTTCGTTGTCCGTTTTGACTGGGTGCGATGGCAGACCGAGACCAGAGAGTTTTACCTGAATCCCGAACACATCGCAGCGGCGGACATATTCACACTACGGCGACTCCTGACAATATATGTGAGGCTGGATTATTTCAGCGAAGGTTCCATCGCAGAACAGTTTGAATCCGGGCAGATCGTCCATATCCTGCGCCGTCTCCGGGATCTTGCAGGGGATACGATATGACGAGTATGGTCTCATCACCGCACCGCTGGCGGCGCTATCCTTCGTATAAGCCATCGGGCGTCGAGTGGCTGGGCGAGGTGCCGGAAGGATGGGATGTTCAAAGAATGAAAAATCTCTGTGAAATAATCTCTGGTCAATCGCCCAATGAAGAAACCTATAATTCTGATGAGGATGGCGCCATTCTTGTAAATGGACCCGCAGAATATTCTGAAAATGACTTTGGATTGACACGGCAATTAAAATGGACTACCGATCCAAAGAAATGGGCACCACAAAGTGTTTTGTTATTCTGTTTACGGGGTTCAACAACGGGACGTCTCAATATCACTCATACAAAACTAAGTATTGGACGTGGTGTTGCTGCATTAGTGGCAAAGGATGACCAGCATTTCTTAAATTATTTGATGGTTGCCATGAGGGATTTCGTTTTAGGTTCTGCAAATGGCTCGACATTTCCAAGTGTTACGAGTGAGAATTTAGGATTATATCCAATATGCCACCCGTCAATACCTGAACAAACCGCCATCGCCACCTTCCTCGACCGTGAGACCGCCCGCATCGATGCCCTCATCGCAAAGAAGGAGCGGCAGATCGAACTCTTGCAGGAGAAGCGTGCCACCCTCATCAGCCATGCGGTGACGAAGGGGCTGGATCCCAATTCTTCCTACAAATCATCAGGTTTGGAGTGGATCGAACACATCCCTAAATATTGGCAAAAAATAAAATTATCACACATTACAACTGAAATTGGGGATGGGTTACACGGCACTCCAGATTACGTAGATGAATCTCCTTATCATTTTATCAATGGAAATAATTTATCAAACGGCTCTATAAAAATAACAGAATCCGCACGGTGCGTCAATGCAGATGAATTCCAGAAATATATCATCAAGCTTGATGACAGTACTTTATTGATGTCTATCAACGGTACCATCGGCAGCGTGGCTTACTATCAAGGTGAGTTGATAATACTTGGAAAAAGTGCAGCGTACATCAACTGTGGAAAACTGATTTCAAGGAAGTATTTGTTTTATCTTTTCCAATCTACTCAGCTTCTGAATTATTTTATGAGTCATGCTACAGGAACAACAATTTTAAATCTGTCTTTGGAGACTATAAGAAATCTACAAGTTACTTTACCTCCCCTAAAAGAGCAGCAAGAAATCGTATCCTTTCTCGATAATGAAAGTTCCCAGATTAACGTTATAATCAAAAAAATTCAGGAATCTATAGATAAACTCCTTGAATACCGCTCCGTCCTCATCTCCGCAGCGGTGACCGGAAAGATTGACGTGCGGCAGGAGGCGAAGGCATGAAGCGGGATATGGATCTGGTCCGGAAGATACTGTTAGAAATTGAATCCCTACCAGGGGGATTCTCAAATGAGCCAATAAAACAACAGGGCTACTCAGACGATGAGATAGATTACCATCTTACTATCATGCTCGAAGCGGGGTTAATTTATGGTGCAAGTCATAGCCGGTCGGGACATTATTACCCTCTGATTATTCCCACGCGACTTACTTGGCAGGGTCATGAGTTCCTTGATGCCAGCCGTGATGAAGGCAGATGGGTTAAGGCAAAAGAAATTTTCAAGGATGTAGGGGGAGTATCATTCGAAATTGCAAAAGAGGTATTGGTGCGGCTCATGATGAGCAGTGTCACGACAGTTCTTACGGGTGCCCAACCTCATTGAGTTGGAAAATCAGATAATATTGTGTGCTTTGAGAGAAGCGATATATTCGTCATAACTTTTCGTACAATCAATGAATCGCATCATCTCATTTTTTGATTCAAAATGGAGCTGCTTGTACATCACTGAAAGAAGATCATCGGAAATGTCCTTCACGTTTCCATGCTGTCCCATTTTGGTTCTGATGTGAGTAATTTTATCGTCAGGATTTTTCAGATAGAAATAACAGTGTTCACTCTGTTTGACCGCAACAAAACCCTTCTTTAATGCCGCTTTGGAAAACTCACGCTGTTTGATCGGCATGATCAGCTCTGTACCATGAGTTCACCAAACTGCTGGCTGACCTCGTTCAAATCAAGATAATTCTGCAAATTCTTTTTGATCTGGCGGGACTTTCCGGATAATGCGGTATCCTTGAATGCCAGATACCCGACAATGAGAGATTCCAGACTTTCAGCGAGGGAGGAGAGCGCTTCCTGGTATGTCTTA
>JAPKXR010000088.1 GCA_026394715.1 Methanomicrobiales archaeon
CGGATATCAATTAACAGGCGCTTGATCGAGGTTTTTAAAAGTTCTACCTCGTCCTGTAATTTCAGCAGTTTCACTTCAGGATCGTCGGCGGATGCCGTTGAGATGATGTGGTCAACCTGTGCCTGGTTTACTGCCATATCAATTACTAGTCTTCACTGCTCTTCGTTATTATACTTATGCCAGATGGATGATGATAACGAGTGACAATGAGGGAAAAATATCTGAAATACGAGTGGCTAAGAATAGGATGAGAATTTTAATTTCACGAAAAAGGGTTTAAGATTAATAGAGCAGATTAACATTCGAAAGCCCTGGCTGAATGGTCCTCATAATCCCTAAGGAAGCTCCAGTTTCCGGTTTCAATTCAATGTTAAATACAGTTCTCGGATATAACGGCTGTGTCGTATTGGGTTTCAGATAAATCGTGAACACTTCATCCGCTTGCAGGAGATGATCGGTACCAGAGCCCGCATTATTAGTGCTTTGGACATTCCAAGTATTCGATGTTGGGTCCATATTAGCAGTTTGTGTCTGAGATAAGGTAGTCACACTAGCGTTCGTACTCATTACAATAGTCATTCTATCCACATCAACCGGCAGACCTCCCGCAGCGAGCCCAATGTCGAATCGTATTACCGAAACAGCGTCTATTGGAATCGCTGATGAATTGAGTCCATAAACCTCACCCTTGACTACAATGTTAGATGCAGCCTGGGTAACACCTGCATGGACAACCTGCTGGCTTTTCTGTGTGGTGAAGAAACCTGCACCGAGCACGACGTAACTGAATACAGCGGCGACGACGACGAATGCAATCAATACGATTGCCGCCTCGAGACCGGTGAACCCGTCTTCATTTCTGTTTTTCATTGACATTTACAACACCTCGCAGAGCATGGATCCCTCCATGACATACTGCAAATGCCTAATAGCTTTAATTCAAGATAAATATATCGATTGTACTATTGAACAGTGCACAGCGACCATTGAAAGGATGGACCACTTCCCACGTTTCCCAAATGGTTCAGGAACTTTCCAGGTTGAGAGTAGTACGTATGGCACTGATCCCCCGGGGGTCCTTTAATTCTTCCAGCGCCTGGACGGCACGGAGCCGGACACCACTATCGCTGTCATTTAATGCGCCGATCAGTGGCTCAATTACCGCATCACCGCCACACTTCGCAAGGGCACCCACCGCCCTCATCCTCACACTCCGGTCTTCGTCCTTCAACGCACCAGCCAGGGGACCAATCATCCGTTCATCGCCGATACGCCCCAGGGACTTGACCGCCTCCCTCCTGACAAACCGGTTCTCGTCCGTTAATGCTACCGTAATACCAGGAATGGCCTTCTTATCGCCAATGATCCGCAGAGAGACAAGAACACCCATCCGGACATGCCAGTCCGGGTCCTTCAATGCACTGATTAACGGGCCCAGTGCCTTCTCCTTCATATCGGCAAGCCCTTCTGCCGCACCCTCACGGCCAGCCCGGTCATCATCCTTGAGGGCACGTATCAACGCAGGAATTGCCCGTTCATCACCCAGGCGACCAAGCGACTTCGCGGCCTCGCGCCGGACAAAATGGTTCTGGTCCTCCAGTGCAGAGATCAGTGGTGTCACCGCCCGCGGTTCCTTTAGTTCCCCGAGGGCCCGTGCGGCCTCTTCCCGGGTGTCATCATCAGGTCCCTGCAATGCGCGGATGACCTCATCAAAATCACCCGAGAACTTAATTTTCGCTTTCTCTGTTACTTCTTTCACGTCGTCCGTTTCAGCGCCCATCATACCGGAGCGTTCGAAGAAATCCCGCAACGCCGCATCAACCATCTCCCGGTCCTTCGCATACAGGGCGACCGCAACGAAGATCATGATATCGAGACCGGCATTGAAGAGGGAGAGTACCGGGTCAATGATGACGCCTGCCAGGTACACCGCTCCAGTGAGGATAATAATCGCCATGATGATGAGAACCGTAATCTGCAGGCCTCTTTTCGGGTACCAGAGGGCCACAAGGATAACCGGGATGATATACAGGTGCGGTAACAGCGTATACAGCTGGGATGAGAGCAGCTGGTCCCGAAACAGGATAGTAAAAACCGTGACAAAAAGACCAAATATCGCAAAGGCACTAATCACCATTATTCTTAAGGATTCGCCGTTTTGGACGTTGTGAATTCGTTTATCCAGCATTTTCATTTCAACAATCCCCCCTCCGGAGACATAACAGCAGGTACCTACATGGTCCCTTGGAACAAATTAAACCGATTGGTGCAGTCCGGAAGACCACCCATCTGCCTGACAATTCGAAATAAAAAGATCGTCCTCATGCGGGGAATAATTTTGGTTTATTACTGGTTGGATACCGGGTGCTGCACCGGAACCGGGAATTGGAAAAAAAACCAAATTAACAAAAGTTTCAAATCCCAAAGACAAATTCAGTCGCAATACGTTCAATTTCCCCTGCCCGAGTCTCCGCATCGCGGAGGTGTTTCGGAGGCTGCCATGAGTACCAGTCCTGCATCCTCATCATCATCAGCCACCGGTTGGTAATCTCCTGGCCGAATTCATACATCCGGTAATAGTAGTTTTCATCAAGGGTCCCCGAGAAATCAAACATCATCACCATCCGGACGATGTTCGTCATTGCGTCCCCGACGATTTTCGTATGGTACCAGTGGGACTGGCTCCACCGTTGAGTCATCATCTCCTTGACGTCAAGGTTCTTGAATTTCTGGAGCTCAGGGATATTAATCAATGGGTTCAATTTCAACTCAGCCGTGATATCTGCAAGGTACATATCTCGCGCATAATACATCGCATTGTGCAGGACAAAGTACCGGCGCGGCAGCATCTCCTTAAACGCAACAAGCTCGTGCATATCCTTCATGCTCTCTTTTACCAGAAAGTAGGTCTGGGCATTCTGCAAAACCTCGCACCGTTGCGCAATATACACATTGGATAAAATCTCCCAGGGAATATCTGATATTGATTCGTGGATCAGCAGATAGAGATAATACATCAGCTTCTTCTTCTGCGAAACCGGGAGGTTCCTAGTTTTTTCATCCTTTAAGGTATCAAGATAGATCTGGTTCATGCCAAGACCTGCCGTACCCGGGTCATACGAGAGGACGCGGTAACTTCCCCGCCGGTGGGCTATCCCTCTCATTAACAGGCGGATACTGTTCTGGGCAATGACAAAATCCTTTAAAAGGCCGAGTTGGGAGCTCGAAAAAACGATTACATTGGTACTCGTCCCATACGAATACGTATCAAGAAGGATCCCGTGCGCTGGGGCCTCTGTTTGCCGGTGAATGAGTATCCCACACCCGAGGATTCCCTCGATATGACGTAACAGTTTGTCAAGTGCAGGCGAACTATTGTGTGAAGCGGTCATTTCCTCGCACTATTTTCTTCCTCCAGGATACCAAAGGTGACCAGCACCTGGGGCCACGTACCTATACGGAGATACCGATATTCGATTAGCTATCCATTCCTGACTGATCGTGTGATAGCATCGGTTAATACAATTTCTTATCGATCAATACCAGGTGATGACGAGAACTACCCCCGGGGATGATTGTTTTGTTTTTTATCCATGACTTTTAAATTACTATCAATCGATTTTAAGGGTATACAACGTTCGAAGAATCAATCTTTTGGAGTAACTGGCTGATTTCGGTAATGTTGCCGGGACCGTTGGTTACCCAGTTATGATACATTTATATTGCGACTCACCAATAGGAATCCGGGATATTATGGACATTCTGAATGCGAGGGTCTGGGTCTTTTTTTACATGATCTGTTTTGTAGCATTACTCTGGGCGGTATTCCTGCTGACACAGGGGATGATGCTCTGGGTGGGCCTCACCATCGTTCTCATCGTGGTCGGGTTCAACTTCATCCTGGTCACCACCGAGATGAGGGGCCATAAAAAGCAGGAGCAGATGATGAAGAGTCTTATCTCATCAAACGCTGAGGGCACCGTCGGGGAATTAAATAAAGGGAAATAAGATGGCGGATAATCAGATCGAACTCCAGGGGAGTACGCCTGACGATGAGTTTTGGAAGCGGTTCTCCGGCGTCCGCGAAATGCTAGCCCTCATGAAGGAGCGTGCGGAACTTATCCGGCGGGTCCGTGGGGAGACCGTAATTCCCGAACACGCCCGGGACCTTGCAATCAAAGCGTTATCTACAGAGTTGCAGGACAACAAGAGGATATTTTTTGATTATCTCCTGAATTTTATCAGTGCCGGTATGCAGGTACTGCACCGTGTCGATATCGAGATGGAGTTTTCGATTATCGAGGGGGGACGAATTGAGATGGATAATGTCCGGCTCATTGTCGATAAGGAAATCCTTGAGGTCCCCGTTGAGATTGGCGCCAGGTTCATAGGCATTATCCTCGAGTCCAAAGGTCCGAAAAAACTTGATGTAGTCCTTTCATTTTACCGGGAGGAGGAGGCACGTTATGACAAGATCTTTGATGGGATCATGGACCGGTGTTCATTGCAGATAATGGATGAACTCTATCCACGACGGCGGGCACATATCAGGTTAAAATTACCCGCGCAATCACTTATCGAATACCGGGTTACCTTGTAAAATCAGTGCATGAAAAAAGTCAGGCGGTAGTTCACAGCCGGACAAATACTTTCAGGAGTGGCCGGTATGGCTTGAAAAGCGGTTCCGTCTCCTTCCCCAGGTACTCAGAAAGCCCCATCACGTAATAGCCCCCTGCGACGAGACCGTTATGAAATACCCTGCAGAGATCGTTTTTTTGCGGTTCATTAAAGTAAATCGTTACATTCCTGCAGGAAATGAGGTCAAGATATTTTGCGATCGGTTCCCCGCGCATCAGGTCATGATATTGGAACCGTACCTTCTCCCGGATATGAGTCTTAATCTCATATTTCCCATCAGGCCGAAGGGTAAAATGTTTCTTGATCTGCAGCTCTGTCATGTTATCCAGGGCCGGCCTCTCATAAACCCCTTCTTTTGCCCTTTTTATAATTTCGTAATCGATATCTGTCGCATAAATTAACGCGTCCATTGAGGGAGTCGTCAGGCCGATCTCATAGAGGACAATCGCATAACTATAGGGTTCCTCACCGGAT
>JAPKXR010000244.1 GCA_026394715.1 Methanomicrobiales archaeon
GAGGACCCGGCAGGTTCCCATAACTCCTCGCGTTTCATGTACCGGGTAATCCATAATTTCTCCTATCTGTACACCCCGGAGGTTACTTGTCGGGCCGTGATCTGCACACCCGCAAGGACCATAATCCCCCATAAAATATCATCACGGGCAGCGAATATTTTGCCAGCGAGAAACACCGGAAGGTGTTGCTTGACTTCTTCCGGGGTCATGGGACCACCCCCATGCGACCGGTCCCGTTGCATACCTGGCATGACCCGGGACGTTTCCGTTTCCCGAAGTGCTGCCGCGTCCACCGACCGACAACGCAGTCGATCTCCCGGTGGTGGCGGTCGGTCATGGCCCGGCACCGCCTTTCACCGGGCCGACAGCCCGGGCTTCACGTTCATAACATTGCTGGCAAAGATGTACCGTTGCTTCCTTGTCGATGAACATCGCTTTCCCGAGATTGCACACTGTGCAGCGACCGATGTCTTTCGATATCCTCACCATCCGGCTGAGAACGATAATTCCCGGGAGAGGCGGGGCCCTGGTCTGCTCCTTTCTTTGCGACATCTCAAAACATTTCTTACAGATCCGTACCGCCAGCTTGTCCTTCCTGGACTCCCGTGCCGGCGTGGCTTTCTCGATGTAATCTGTACCCTTACGGCCACAGGCAGCGCACGTGGTGTGCGTTTCATGGTAGCCGATTGGTTTGAAATCCGGGGATGAGATCTTAGCCGTATCCTGCAACATCGGTTGCAGAGCAGACCCGGGCTCTGGCGGGATAGGTTCTGCCATCGGTGCATTTTGGTAAGATTTGTGTTGTACCCCTGCAACGTGTTGCAGTACCTGTTGCAGACCTTTTCCGGACTCATGAGGCCCTGGTTCAGTTGTTGGTGCCTGTTGATCAGACTCCTGATGTAAACCTGCAACATGTTCAGGATCACAGAGTGTGTGACCTGAATGGTCAGTTTCATTCTTGTGGGGCCCCATCAGATCAAATTGGTTGCAGGATAAGGGATCTATTATATCTAAATGTGTGTGTGTACTAGCCGTTTGAAGATCTGCTGGCAAATTATCGTTTACGAAACCTGCAACACGGTTGCAGGACTGATGGAGCGGGGTGACACCAACGAACGAAGAATCCCCTGCCGTATCAGAATCTGGCGTCGATGAACTTTCAGACTCAACCTGCAACGGCGATGCAGGAGACGCTCCCCCTGTTGCAGGATTAACATCGTCACCGTCTCCATTGGAAACATCATCATCGATCCACACAGCCCCACCAGAGGACCAGGCACGAAACAGGTCCTGGTCGAAGGTGTATGCGTGAGACCGTCTACGAACCGTAACACCGGAATATTCATCACCACTCAATACAGTCCTGTCCGTATACGCAATCGCCGGGCATTTCTCCAGCAGTCCTGAATAACTAGCCCCACGATTTCCATATCCATGCATGAGTTTATGTATGGACCCATTCGACAGACCGGTTGCTTTCTGTAACATCGAGATGGTAAACTCCGGCCATTTCTCTTTTTCAATTGTTGCAACCAGGTCCGATTCCTTCTTCGTCAGTTTTGTTGCCTGGCCGCCCGTCTTCCCGTTCAGAAGGCTATACAATTTTACCGCATCGTTGAAATCCTCCCGGGTGGCCGCGATGCACGGCATCCCCTCGATATCGACCCGTTCCCGTTGTTTGAACCGGATTACGGCATTTGATTTGATGAGGTCGAGTAACATCTCCGGGTTCCTACGGTTACCGGTCGCCTGAAATTTGATCTTTTTGGCGAACGGGATGACCACATATAATCTCTCGGCCCCGATCAGCTCCCACATGGCACGACAGACCATGACCTGCGGACGCTCCCCCGGGGTCTGTGGCAATGCCTGGCTCTGGTCTAGTACCCGTTCGAGGACACGGCGGTCCTGCTCGGAACTATCGTCAATCCAGCAGGTAAGCATCCGGTTGAATACCTGGTCATCTCCAGACCCTTCGACCTTCGCCACCCACCAGGTGCACCGCTCCGGTATTACACACACCTGGCCCTTCCGGTCTTTGTTCACCGTCCGGTAGAGGAATGGTGTCTGGAAACCCGTCGTGACGCCCTTGAGGATCTCGGCCATATCTTCTGACAGGCTGGTGTCATCGAGGACGATCGCCATACCGGGGACTAGTCCGTCCATGTAAAATAAGGCCTTGTTGGACATGGCCCCGGATATCCTGAACCGTTCCGGGACTTGTTTCAACATTGTCGTGAACGTGTGGCTCTTGCCCTTGCCGCTTTCGCCGGTTACCGACACATGAAGGCCGTTGGTGTTGGTGACCGACCGGCTCGCGAGTGACAGGAGAAGACACTCTGCGGCAGTCTCATCACCTTCATGGTCAAGGGCAAATGCCCGAAGCATCCCACCCTTCGGGTCCCCATGTTGCAGGATAGTCGTTGCTTCCCCGACACCCTCCATTCTACTGAATGCCGGGGCCGGTGGTGGCCCGGCCGGTGGTGGCCCGGCCGGTGGTGTTCGCGGGTTGCTGCTGTTTTTGCGCTCTGCCGCCGGTTCGTAGCGGTCCCGTAATTCGTCCCAGTGCTGTACCCCGCTGCCACCACAGGTGGCGTGATGACACCCGGCGAAGATCCCACCGCTCGCGAACTGGATTGCAAACGCACCATCTTTGTGAGCAGATGAGAACGGGCACTCGTCCAGGCTGTACAGGGTCCCTCCCTTGATCTCTTTCTCATTGGTCACACCAAGCCCGTGGTCGCTGAGCCATTTCGGCAGGTCGAGAGTACGTCCAGGCCGGCCTCTGGCCGCTGGTGGTGCAGCGGGGGCGACCGGGAGGGCACCGGCCAGCCGTTCCAGTTGTGCCAGGCTTACGACCTCCACCAGTTCAGGAACATCGATTATCCGGGCCCGGCGGTGAGGCCGGATCTTCGTGTTATCGCCTTTCCGTGATACAGTCCCGTAGAGTTTCCAGATCCGTGCGGCGTTGTGGTTCGCTGTGTCGATGGTCGCGACGCGGTCTGAGAACATCACCGAAAGGGTTTCCAGGCCGTGCTTCACGAGGTCATGAGAACCAGGGTCGTTTTGCAGGTCAATCCGGTAGAGCAGGTGTGCACCGTTTCCGGAATCTGCCAGGACCGGCCTGGGCCAGCCGTGGTCTTCGCGGAGGAATGTGGCCACCTTCACGGCCATCCCGATGGCTGCCTGGTGCTCTTCTTCAGTTGATGATACACCCGAGGGCCGGACCGGATCGATATCTACCGGGAACCACCGGCGTCGGATAATATCGGCGTCGGCCGTGGTCGCGTCCTTCTTCGAAAGACGCATCTTGATCCGGTTCGCCCGCCGGGATAACAGGGAGGGGTTCACCTCGTTCAGGGTGACATAGATCCCCTGGACATTCAAAACGCCATCAAGCACGGAAACTTTTTCTGCCAGTTCCTGGTGCGAGTCAAAATAACCGGAGGCCATGCCATCGTCGGTTATCACGCGCACTTCAATTACATGGTCTGGTGCAAAAAGGACCGAGGCTGATGAGGTGAGTTCATCGGTCAAGAATCCTCCGTTTCGGGTAGGCCGCCCTGTTCATCCTTGACTAGATCAAAACAGAACTCTTCGTTCACAAACCGCCACTGATTCGCGGTATGGCAAATATTCCCCTTGCAGAATACGGTGCTCTTCGAGTACGATAGGTGGGGGCAGATCTTTCGTCCCACGGGAACATCCGGTTGCTCACATGCCATGGTCGATCACCTCCCAGATCCCACCGGGCAGGACAGAATAGAAATGCCACCCCGTCTTAGAGGACCAGACCCAGAGCTCCGCGGTTGAACCTGTCGGTCTGGCCACGGTGCGAAGTGCCCGGATATCGTTCTGGTATGTCTGAGCGACATGCTCAGTCCCGTCAAGGTGAATTTTGTTCCGCCTGACCTGCACGAAAAGGGTGTGTCCGTGGTCCAGCCAGGCGACCAGGTCTACCGGCGAGTGCGGTCCCGTACTGCGGAGGACCTGGTAACCTTTTGCAACGAGGAGGTCCCGGGCGAGGTATTCTACTTCCCGCCCCTTTGTATAATTTGTCCGGGCTGTCATTGTGTGTCAGCCCCTATAATACCGGAGTAATGGTGATGAGGGAGACTGGAATCTACCTTCCCATTTTTCCCGGCATGCGCCGCCATGGTCGCATGTTTCCAGGAACTGGTCAAGACAGTTGTAGTAGCCGAAACACTCAGGGCGGCTGAACACCAGCAGCTTGAACTCCAGCCGGTTAATCTCTGACAGGACCGGGGCCAGTTCGGCGTGCATCCGGTCTAAATTCCTCGACCTGGTCTGTTGTTCCAGGACCAGGGAAACCGACCGCGCTGCCATGAGCGCATCTTTCTGTTCCTGGTCGTGCCCGATAACGGGCGAAAGCCTCTTGTCGTTGCAGTCGCATACATGGGAAATGGCAGTGGTATTCTCCTTCTTGGTAGTTCGTGAATCGCTGCTGCCATTGCATAGTATTTCATTCATCGTTCATGCCTCCCGTTGGTAACATAATCGCCAGGCCTTCTGGAACCGGTTGCCGGGCACAGATCGTTGCTATCGGGTTCGCCGATGCGTTCAATTGCCTGCTCCGTGTAGTGGATCACGTTAGTGGTCATTCCGGCACCGCCTGGCGGTGCAAGTGGCGGAATACAACACCGTCCTTCTCGGTGTTCGGCTTGACTTTCAATACAGCGATCCGGGCATCGTCCAGCGCGGATATCCGGTGCGAATTTCCGCCCGGTTAATAACTCCCGATTTTCGGTCATACAAACTAATACGAGCGTCACATTAATAATAGTTGTGTTATGTGTATTATCTTGTGACGCTATTGCATGACGCGTATTATTCGTGATGCGCACACGTTTATATATTATTAAACAATAAATTTGTGTTACGGTGTATGACATGAGCAACAATGCAGATGACACCATACATGTCCGGCTTGGATCAGCTGATAAAAAACGGCTGGTTGTTAAATTTGCTAAAGAAAATGGGTACCCTGACACCAGCGAGTTTATCCGGTACCTGATAGATAACGAAATGGGATCTCTTCAGGGGGAGAGCGAAGA
>JAPKXR010000007.1 GCA_026394715.1 Methanomicrobiales archaeon
CTTTTCCCTCTTCTTTCTGAAAATAATCACAGTGAGAATTCTGACAAACAACTTCAATCAAGCCTCTTGGTCGAGCCATGGACGTTCCCAAGAGTGTTCTGTTTATTTCATTAATAAAGTATGTTATTGTAGGACAATACCAAATAATTACCGTCTTGAATCCCATTCTGAAGCTCATTATATGTGCAAACTCCCCCATGGGTGTCAAAATGGATAATTTGGTAGTACCCAATCCCATCGGCCCGGCGGGTCTCATCGAGATGGTTTTGCAGTGCCTCCCATGTTCCCGGTCGTACGAAATCTATCTTCACGTGCAGGTTTGCCTGCCGGAGGCTGTTGACTAGAGGTCGTGAAATTGTCCTATATCCAACATCATCCCTCCCATTCGGGCGGGCTGTAATGACTAAAATCCTGATAATTGGGGATTCCCTTATTGAAAGTATTGGGCATTTTGGAATTGGGGAAGTCCGGATCATTGATGCATCTAGAACAAGGGGGGTTTCATCTCGCGGATCTTTCAGAGTTTCCCAGTGGAGTATATGGAAAAAATCAGGTGAACCGGAAATTTCGATCCTGATTGTTTCTAGTCCTCTCTTCCTTGCATCAGAATATTGGGAGTAAATTTCTTTATCATTGAATACTTGGTTGAAAAGTGCCTCGCCATATTTCCGTATACTATCCGGAATAGGTCTTGCCTTGGGTTCAATGAATGGAACACTTAAATATTCTTCAAAATACCAAGCGAGTAGTTGCTCCTCTTCTGGAGTGAAAGGATTTCGAATGGTTACCGGATATTCACCGCGGTGATCAAAACTAACAGTTGCGTTTAAGTTTGCGTCAGGATTCCCCGCTTCTTTGATGATAATTACATCATAAAATCAACTCAGGTTTGACCTTCCCGAAAATTCGACATCATCAATTAAGAGGGCGAATATGGTAAAGGTTCTTGAGAGGCTGAAAAAAGATGTCTCCCCCTCCCCACTGAGGAGTGGGACCTTATCCCGATGAGAGACAAGGGGGGAGGGGTCCAGCGTTTTTGAATTCCCGTAGGTGGGTGGGGTAGGGGGTACCCCACCACCGCCATTGACAATCATGCCCGTGTTTTCAATGCCGGCCGTTCCTCAGTGCCATCAGTTCCGGAGAAGCACGGCGGCATCCGCCACAATCCAGTCCCGGGTCCGCCCAATCAGTACCAGCCCGGCCCGCCCCACCGCACGCGGCCCGACCCCTCAGTACTTGCAAACTCCTCAGTGTCCCCGGTTCCGGCAATTGACGACGGGTCCGGTACTAAACCGGTTACCGGGTCCGTTCAATCACTGAGAGGCCTAGGTCCGCCCCACACGCATGCTCAGGAATCCCTACCGGTGCGGCAGGGATCCCATCAGGGCATAGAAATATTCGGGCTGCCGGGTGGTGAAAAGCCCGTGCCAGGCTTCGAGTGTTGCAGGTGCCATGACATCCAGTCTCTTGAATACATGGTACGCGAACTCTACCGGTGCAAGTCCGCTTGCGGTGATGAGATTGCCGTCAGTCACTGTGGGTTCGTTCACATAATAATTCTCGCCCCGGTAGTTAGGGCAGAACATTTTCAGGGCTGCAGGGTCGTTGCTGGTGTGCGGGCGTTTGTCCAGCAGGCCGGCGTTTGCAAGGCCAATCGTCGCACCGCAGATCGCAGCGACAAGTATTCCTTCATCAAGCAACCGGCCTGCCACCTTGAGCGCGGGCGCCTGTGCCGGATCAAGCCAGATATCTGCTCCCGGCAGAACGAGCACGTCGCCCGGGACTGGGTGGATATCCCTTATGAGGACTTCCGGAGTCAAATGCAGCCCGCCCATAGTAGTGACGGGGTCTGAGGTACTGCCGCATAGTACAACGGAATACCTGAGTGCCGGATCTTTCAGGTACCGTCCGGAGCGAAGCTCGGCTATAACATGGCCCGGCTCCCAGTCGGACAGGGTATCGAGAATATAAAGATAGAGTGTGCGCATGATTCACTGTTATAGATAATAGGGCGGGATTGAGATATCACTGCTCTTTTTGTTTCATTCTCCATGCGCTTCTCAGTGCCTTTAGTTCCGGTAATTGACGGTGGCCCCATAACAATCCGGTTCCGGGTCTGCCAATCAATGAGAGATCGGATCCGTCCCATACGCCACCGGCATATGACGCGAGTGATCCCAACCGGCAGAATCCGGATACTCGCAAGCTCGCAACCCCACTATCCCAGTGCAAATGAGGGGGTCCGGGGTTCCCGGACAGACCTCCAAAACAGGCCTTCTTTTCATTAAGTGAGGGTCGGGCAGACCCGAACAAGTCGAAGACTGCATCTTCTCCTGTCAGATATTCCCTGTTGGTCATATCTGACATCCAGAAAAACCCTGTTTTTTCCGTGGCGACCGTGCTACCCCCCTCGCGACCCTCAGTTTCGCCTCCCAAAAGCGTACAAAAGCGTTTTATAGCGCCAATTAAAATGCCCCGTTTGCCCTGAATCCCACGTAAAATGCGTATCCTGAAAAAATGTGCCGGAATTCACCCATTTTTGCAAGTGATGATCTAAAAGATCCTCCCGGGAGGGTAATTGGAGCCCGTACAGGGCCCGGATTAAGGGGCCAGAGATACAGTCCCAAAGGATAGCTGAAAAAAAGAGATTACTTGTGGTCTTCCGACGTGAAATCCGTATCCCTGTCTGGAGAGGACTCCTCCCCGGCAGGTTCCGAAGTGATAATGGGAAGCTCTGCCAGAGGGGTATAAGCGCCGTTAGCCCAGATCTCGATGATGGAGTCGTGGCGGATCAAAAAGAACTGCCATGTCCCGTTGGGATGACGGACCCAGAACTCCCGTGCCGTGACCACGGTCAGCGGGATCCGGTGTACGTGCGCGATCTCGCGCTGGTACTGGTGAAGGACCTCAAGCGGCCAGGAAAACTTGGTCACCGACCGCTTTACCTTGACAAAGATTGTCCGGTGCTCCTCAAATATGATCAAGTCGAACGAATCGCCCCGCTTACCGGGAACGAGCCGGACTTCTCCGCGCCGGCCGGCAATCACCTCGGCTTCTGCGAGAGCTGTACTTGGAACCTTTCCCCTTGTCATTCCCCGCCCCCTTCACTGGTCCGTCCTTCTTCGAGATCCCCCACACGGGATGCAAGATCATTCATCTTGTAAAAGATCTCCTCATTCATCCGGTCCTGCCGTTCCATCAGTGAGCAGATGAGATCCCGGGCGGCTGCTTCGAACTTCACGTACGGGATCTCGGCATCTTTGTCATAGATATCCGACATGGTCATGCGCCGAAGGACACTTTTTGGTTGACGCGGATGTGCGATACTCTGCCCCCTCAGGGCAGTCACCCGCTCGACAAGACGCGGAGTGGCTCCTTTACGGGATTCACCCGCACCCGTGGAATTCTGTCCGGTTCCCTGTTCGCCGGACCCTGCCGGGCCCGGTTTTTTGTTCTCTTCATTGTTTGTAGAATTTACTTTCATGCTTCATTCCTCCTGGTGTCTATCCTGCTGTTGTCTGGTGTCGCCGGGGCCCCATTGACATACTACTATGAAATCCTCAAGGACATGGACTTCGCTGAATAAATTTTAAAATGGGAAATCCGAAGGTTTTACAGGGAGTATGCGGCTATTGGGACTCAATACTGGCATAACCCGGTTTAGCCAAAATGGGGTACCTCAAGTGCCCGGATCACATGATGTAATGGCGAACTGGATGCAAATTATACAGAATCCGGGTGGCTCGCGGAGGACTGCACTGCACCCGGCAATAATACGAGTGTCTTGTGCAATGCCGACATCAAGGCAAGAGTTGCCGCAACCTTCAGCATAACTACTTCCGGAAGACGATACTTCTTCAGGGATCATCCCGTTTTATTTTCCGAAAATTTTCCAATCAAGATGGAGTAAAAACATCATGACGTCATCGCAGACAGATGAACATATTATCGAAGCCATTGGTCGTTCCCGGATTATTATCCGGAACGGAACCATCGTGGATATTGGAGAGGCAAAGATCACCGAATGTCCACTGGCAAAGCGGTTTGCCTACCCGGTCCCCCGTATTACAAAAGACGCGGTCAGGGCCAATATCGAGCACCGGATGAAGGCATTTGGTATGTGCACTCCCAACAGGGATGTACTCGACACCCGCGAGTTCGTGGGGTTCGGTGCGACGGAACTGCTCAGCTTTGCCTCCCATGCCGGGCTGATCGACGCGGCGGTACTTGCATGTGACGGGGCTGGCACGGTTATCGTAAAGAAGCCTGCCCTGATCCAAGGGGTCGGTGGCAGGATGTCAGGTCTTGTCTCGACCAGTCCGATAAAGGAGGTCATCCGTCGCATTGAGGAAAATGGCGGCATCGTGGTGGACAAGGACCATGCATCGCTCGACCAGTTCAGCGGTGTGAAGCGGGCGTACGAGGAAGGCTTTAAAAAGGTGGCAGTTACCGTGGCAAAACCCGATGTAGCCGAGCGTATCCGGAAAGCCTACCCGGACTCCCTCATCTGTGGCGTCCATGTCACTGGTCTCACCCATGAAGAAGCAGAGTCTATAGTTGCAGTCGCGGACCTGATGACCGCCTGTGCATCCAAAACGGTGCGGGAGGTTGCCGGGGCAAAGGCACTCCTTCAGGCAGGTGTCTCTGTGCCCATCTTTGCGATCACGAAGCGCGGAAAGGAAATTATTATCGAAAAGATCCGGCAGACCGACGAGCAGGTCCTGATCAAACCCACACACTTACCGGCACTGGCGGAGAAGCAGCCTGAACCGTTGGTGTGAGGGTAGGACAATACTTTTTTTTCACCCGGGAACGTCTCTACGGGTTCTTTCCTCCCGAGCATGTTGGGGAAATTTTTATCGCATCCGGTTGTGGGATTCCTCGCCGGTACAGGAGAATAATCGCACCCGGGCATTTCGGATACTGACTATCATGATGAGAGAAAAGAAATGCCGTCATCTGAACTTATAATTCGAAAAACCGGGGACATCACCGTAAGGGAACACGATCATAAGGGTGCATCTGTTATGGTTATCCCGGCGGCAACAATACGCTCGCGGATCATGTCTGCAACTTCAAATTGTTTTTTGGCACGCAGCTCCGCCCGTATATCCTGAAGGATACTGATGGGTGCGCTGGTCTCGCGCAGGAAGTTTACACCAAGTATCTCTCCAAATTCTTTTAATGCCCCGAGATCCCCGCTTGCGGCAAGTGCCTGGATCGCCGCGAGTGCCATCGGCGTATTGAGGTCAGACTCCATGGCGTCAGTGAATGCTTTCCTTCCTTCCTTATTTACCCCGGTATCTTTAATTGCAATTGCACGGATATGTTCGAGCGCTCGCGCCGCATTTGCAATTCCCTCTTCGGTCGCCTGAAGAGGGGACCGGTAGTGAGACAACAGGATAAAATATCTCAGTACATCTTTATTCCAGGTCTGGAGCGCGTCCCGGATAGTGATAAAGTTCCCGAGCGATTTTGACATTTTCTCTCCCTTTACAGTCAGGAATCCCGTATGCAGCCAGTACCTGACCATCGGGTACTTTCCCTCTAACGATTCCATCTGTGCAATCTCCGCTTCGTGGTGGGGAAAGATTAAATCCAGTCCTCCGCCGTGGATATCGTACTGTTGCCCGAAATACTTTTCAGATATCGCTGTGTCTTCGATGTGCCACCCGGGCCGCCCTCTGCCCCACGGGGAGTCCCAGGTATACTCCCCATACTCCCCGAACTTCCAGAGCGCAAAATCCTCGGGATTGTGTTTTGTTGCATCGGTTACGCGGCTGACACGGTTCGTCCTGTGCTGGCGGGACAGTTCCCCGTTGCGCTCGAAGGTATCCACATTGAAGTAGACACCGCTCCCGGTGACATATGCCACATTGCGGGCAAGCAGTCGACCAACCTGATTGATGATCTCAGGTATGTGTGTCGTAGCGCGGGCATAGTAGCTTACTGCGTCTATTCCCACGGCACGCATGTCCCTGAGATATTCAGTCTCAAACTTTCTTGAGAGGTAACTCTGGGATACACCTTCGGCATTTGCACGGTTGATAATCTTGTCATCCACATCCGTGATATTCTGGAGATAGAACACTTCCTTTCCCGTCCACCGGAGGTACTTTACCAGTACGTCAAAGACAACATACGTCCTGGCATGACCCAGGTGTGAGTAATCGTAAACCGTCGGGCCGCAGACAAACAGTGAAACCCTGTCCGGATTAAGGGTCACGAGGGGTTCTACGGTTCTCGATAACGTACTGTAAAGTTCCATGGTATCAATTCCCTTGCATCGGACGCCGGCGGGTGGAGTCGAACCCCCAAACATTCGCTCTGCAGGCGAAGGCATTAACCGTTCTGCCACACCGGCCTGGATTTATTGATTCTCGTTATGTGGTACCCGTAAGGATTGTCAAACCATTCAGTGATCGTGCCGGACGTGTCCAGCGTATCCGGCAGTCTCATCAATGGTCCTGAAGTAACGGAAACTTTCTGGCAACGGTGTGCCGGATGCCAACGGTGATCATCGGGGGATTACCCTTGAACCGTATATCTCCATTACCTCCAGAATATAAATCATTCTGGCGATTAAAAACCTCGTTTATAGGCAGTATTTGACGGTATTTTTTTTACCTGTGTCTGTTATCATGTTCATTTCTCAGGCAATATCGACACAGATATTCTCCCGGAGAACACGACATCATCGCCACCAGGTACCACCGCTTTCCTGTCATGAGATGGTGAGAGGGGATCCGGGAATCGCCCAGATCATTACATTTTTATAACCATATGGAGAAATATGTAGTAACCAAAATCACGATCGTGAACATGACCCAGACACACACCGGACCGGGAACAGGGAATAGCGCTCCCGGCAATACTATCTTTTTAATACGTGGCTATGTGGCACTGACAGCGGACGTACATAACCGTCCTAGTGTTTCCGGCACCTTTTTTCCCTCCCCTCTTCCCGCTTGTCGCGGGTAACCGCAGTTGCGGGATACTAGCCAGAGGGGGCTTTTTTAAAATTGCCTGTTTTTTTTTGGCGCGTTCCCGTGCGCTTGCATTTTCCCATTCGACAGGGATTCACACAAAACAAAGAAGGAGGACAGGAGCATGAACAAACAGGAGGACGACAATGAGGTATTATGACAGTATCGGAGAACTTATCGGGAACACCCCGCTTGTACGGATCCGTAAAGTGATGCCGGCAGGGACGCGACCGCTCGTGCTTGCAAAAGTCGAGAGCCTTAATCCCGGGGGGAGTGTCAAGGACAGGACAGCCGCCAATATGGTGTTCGAAGCGGAAAGGGCCGGGCATATCAGACCCGGGGGAACGATCGTCGAACCCACCGCGGGAAATACCGGGGCAGGTCTCGCAATTGCCGCAGCTTTACGCGGATACAAGGTGATCTTTACCCTGCCCGAGAAGATGGGTAAGGAGAAGGAACTCCTGCTGCGGGCGTACGGGGCAGAGGTGATCCGAACACCGACCAACGTGCCTCCCGAAGATGAACGCAGTTATTACAAGGTGGCAGCGAGGGTGGCACGGGAGACGCCGGGGGGTTTTGTCCCAAACCAGTTTGAGAATCCCAACAACCCGGCTGCACATTATGCCACGACCGGCCCGGAGATCTGGCGGGATACGGGGGGCCATGTCACCCATTTTGTCGCCGGTATCGGGACCGGGGGAACCATAACCGGTGCCGCACGCTATCTCAAGGAGAAGAACCCGGACATTAAGATCATCGGGGTGGATCCAGAAGGCTCCATTTACCACCACGCGTTCTACGGAACAGAGCCGGAATTGTTCCCCTACAAAGTGGAAGGTACTGGGGAGGACTTCATTCCAAAGACCGTGGACATGGGGATTCTGGACGACGTGATTGCTGTTGAGGACAGGGATGCCTTCGGGATGACGCGGCGTCTGGCCCGCGAGGAGGGGCTTCTTGTCGGCGGGACAGCAGGAGCATCCGTGGTCGCGGCAGCCCGGGTTGCACAGGGGCTTACTGAAAAAGACCTGCTCGTGGTACTTCTCCCGGATACCGGGCGCAATTACCTGAGCACAATCTTCAACGATGAATGGATGAAGAATAATGGATTCGGGGATGTGATTTGAGATGGGTTTTGATACAGATGCAATTCATGCGGGCGAGAAACCAGATCTTACCGGACATCCGAGCGGTGACGTGGTGGTCCCGATTCACCTCTCCTCCACGTTTGCCCGACGGGATGTAGATTCGCCAACCGGGGGTTTTGAGTATTCCCGGAGTGGAAACCCCACGAGGTTTGCGCTTGAACAGAAACTTGCAGCGATCGAGAACGCCCGGTACGGTCTCGCATTCTCCTCCGGGCTTGCAGCTGAGACAACGATCTGCCTGAGCCTGCTTAAAGATGGCGACCATGTGGTCGCGTTTGACGATCTCTATGGAGGGACCCGTCGCCTTTTCACGAAGGTGTTCCAAGAACGATTTGGGATTGAATTCTCGTTCGTTGACGCCCGCGACCCGGAGAACGTAAAGGAGGAGATCCGGAACAATACCCGGCTTGTGTGGCTGGAGTCGCCAACAAACCCTTTGGTCAGGTTGTGCGATATCGAAGAGATCGCGGGTATCGCCCATGATGCAAGCGCCATGGTTGTCGTTGACAATACGTTTGCGAGCCCGTATTTCCAGCAACCAATCCGGTTTGGTGCGGATGTTGTGGTGCACAGCACGACGAAGTACATCAACGGTCATAGCGATTCGGTGGGCGGGGCTGTGGTCACATCCGATGATATACTCTACCGGAAACTCCGCTTCCACCAGAATGCGGCAGGGGCAATCCTGTCGCCGTTTGACAGTTTCCTTGTCGCCCGGGGGATTAAGACGCTGGCGCTGAGAATGGAGCGGCACGAAAAAAATGCGTTCGCCATAGCGCAGTTCCTGTCCGGGCATGAAAAAGTTGCTGCTGTACATTATCCCGGTCTTGCATCGCATCCCCAGTATGCATTGGCACAAAGACAGATGACCGGGTTCTCGGGCATGCTCTCCTTTGAGTTAAAGGGCAGGAAGACACACGTAAAAAAATTCCTCCGGAACCTGCACCTTTTCGCGCTTGCGGAAAGCCTTGGAGGAGTCGAGTCCCTGATTGAGCACCCGGCAACGATGACACATGCTTCTGTCCCGCACGCGGAACGAAAAAAAGTGGGCGTAAACGATTCCCTGGTACGGGTCTCCGTGGGGATCGAAAATGCAGAGGATCTCATTGCGGATCTCGATCAGGCATTCGGAGCACTATGAGTATACGGGAAATGCCTGATATAATAAGAGGTGAGTGGCTGGGGGAAATGTGGGCTACGCCACTTGGAAACCGGATCATTGCCAGTTTTCTGAGACGGAAATACTGGAAAGAAGCCGAGGTTATGCTTGTGCCAGTAGTGCTGAAAAATCTTCTCCAGCGCCTGTCATAGTCTGGTCTTAAAGGACGGGGATGAAAATGACAGTTATCCTCCGTCGGACTTTATTTTCTGAGAATAACTCTTACTTTCGCCCCCTGTATGATTCATTATTATAGAAATACCGGGTGATATTAGAGTTAAGGGATAACAATGAAAATAAAATACCCCGAAATTGGCATCTGCGGGCTTTCCTGCAGACTTTGCCCTCACTACCACACGGAAGGTCCAAGCAGGTGCGGTGGATGTAAAACAGAATCCAGAACCTGTGCGGGTTGTCCATTTATCACGTGTGCCCTGAAGAAAAAAGGAATTGAATTCTGCTGGGATTGCCAAGAAAGCGAAACCTGTGAAAAATGGACGAGGCACAGGGAAATCGCAAAAAACGTCGATTCATTCAAGTGTTATCAGAAACTTGAGGATGATATTGCATTTGTCCGGAAGAACGGGGTAAACGAGTTTGAAAAAATGCAAAAAATGAGAGAGCACCTTATAAAAGAGATGCTGTGGGAGTTTAATGAAGGACGTTCAAAAAGCTACTATTGCATTGCCGCTACGGTTATGGAAATCGGAGAATTGGAAGAAGCATTGTCTGAAGCAACAAAGAATTCTGACGGATTGGATATTAAAGAGAAATCAGGAGTTCTTCATTCAATACTGGATGAAATTGCAAGGCAAAGGAACTATTTTCTGAAGTTGAGAAAATGAAAAGAAATTTTTGGCTGCCGGATTTTAACGTTACTCTCCACAGCATCCCGAGTGTTTTGGGCCGGACCCGCCTACTGAACAGTTAGATTCTTTTTCAGGAGTGCCACAGCAGGCAACGGTTTTCACATAATCCCGGACCACCTGCTCCGCGACCTTGTACGCATATA
>JAPKXR010000309.1 GCA_026394715.1 Methanomicrobiales archaeon
CTTCAGCGGCGGGGACGGGACTTCCCGGAGAGACTCATTGAACGTAACAAACCCCTTCCCGTTGAGTTGTCCCGCGTCGAAGACCCAGAGGTAACCGTCCGGTGCATACACCCATACCTGGTCTTTTTCCCCGATCCCACCGACAAGCGCCGCAAGATCACGGAGGTCAACACCTTTACAGGTATACGGGCCGAACCTGATCCCGGTTGTGGAGACGGCGTACCCGTTGGCAGTGACTGCGGGGAGGGCCTCGAGGTCTGACCGTGTCAGCACTTTTTGTGTCGTACCGTTGAGGGTGAGGACCCAGTTGTTATATGCGGGGTCCGTTGACGGAATGGAATTGCCGGTGGCGTTCCCGGTACATCCTGAAATAAGGACCAGGGCCAGACAACAGCCGGCAATAAGAATGAGCTCCTGCATCTTCTGCCTGGGCATCAGGATGTCCTCCTCATGAACAGGATGCCGGACATGACAAGAGCAAACGGGAAGAGCAGGAGCGAAGAGGGGCTTTTACTTGGCGAGGGGGCTGGATATGTTTCGTCCATTTTCGAACTAAATGACTTCGGCACCGTATACGTTTTTTCTGCCCGGGTTTGTCGAATTGTCGGCAAAAAATACGAGACGCATACCCACGTAGTAATCGGGGGGATACCCGGTACCCTGCCGTTCCCCGACGGTCGATTCATTACCATTGAACCAGGTGACGGTGACGGGTCCCTGCCGGGGTTCCGGTTGGTAAATATTTTTGTAATCAAGTTCCAGGTGGTAACCATCGCCGGATTTGATCATTACCTGGTCTCGTGGGGCCATTCCCCCGACCAGGTCGCAGAGGTCTTTTACCGCGGTCCCCTTGACGGCACCCATGTCCTTGAAATTCGCCGTCTCATTGGTATCCCACTGTGCTTCCTTTGATTCCACAAAGACCGGGCCCTGGTGGTAGTAGTGGGTGACCCCGTCACCCTGGACCGGGAGGTGGGACTCCATCCACGGGTAACTGACTGTTGTCTCGTTGATGACCCTCGTCCCATTATCTGCAAGTTTTATTACGTGGAGCGAAGAGGTTGGTTCACCCGCGACAGGAAATGTAAGGATTGCAATTCCTGCAACCAGGGCAAACAGCAGGAGTACCCGGGCCCTGTGACATTCCCTTAACCGTGAGCCGGAACGATTCCGGAATTGTCCAGTGGATGTTTTTAGTGAGGGCTGCTGCATATTACCGTCTCCCTGGTGCGAAAACGATGATTATGCCAAGTGCGGCAATGACGAGAGGCCATCCAAACCCGGGAGCTGATCCGGGTGTGCCATGACTGGTGGCAGCGGGTTGCGATGAATGATCCGCCTGCAAAATTGTTACCCCTGATATGGACTGGACTGACAGGCCGGTTGTGGTCGGGTATTGCTCGTTTCCCTGCGTGTAGTAATACCAGTATTCCCGGGCTGCAGAATCATGCCAGTCCTGGTTGCCAAAGGCATGAAGTCCCCACGGATTGGTGGAAGTGTCAGCAAAAAATGCAAGACGCATTCCCGTGGTATAGTTAGGTACATATCCTTCGTCTGCCCGGTACCAGGTCAGGACCATCGGGCCCTGCCGTGATGAGTAATTGTAGACATTCTCATAGGCAAATGTACGCGAAAACCCATCCGATGCGGTCAGACGCAGGGTATCTCCCGGCGCCATCCCCCCGATGAGCTCGCAGATGTCCCTGATATTCGTCCCTTTTACTGCGCCCATATCTTTTTCTTTGACATTTTTATCCT
>JAPKXR010000168.1 GCA_026394715.1 Methanomicrobiales archaeon
ATGAATGCTGCGAGTATCAGTAACTGGGCTAATACTCCAGGACTGAATTTCCATTGAGCCGGGTCCCACCGAACATTATTGTTGACACTCTCAATAAAATTGAGCCGGTTCAGATACGTTGCAATGACGATAAGGGATGCCGGTGTCCTGAGGGCGGTGTCTTCTGCACCCCGTATAATCTGTCCTAACTGGTGTCGGAGTGTATTCATTTTCCTAGATGATGCTGGACTCCGGTATTTCTTTCGGGCTACAGGATGCTTGGTGGAAGTCATTCTGTATATATAATATTAATTTCTGAGATATAGGTCTAAGCTTTTTTATAAAACTCGGGTCCACATTTCCGACGTTTCCCTCAGGGAGAGAACTGATAGCGTAGAAATTATTTCCATTTTTTGGGGGGGTCAGGAATAGGAAGGTAAACACTGTTGAGGATATCTTTGATCGGGTCAAAATTTTCCAGTACTCCGCTTATACCCCAATATACCTGCCGGGTCCTCTGCCCGGTCTATTCGCCATCCATGTACTGCAGGAGGAAATGAAGACTGGGAAATCATTTCTCCTGGGGCTTGCCCTTTCTCGTGTACGGGAGGGAATACCGGTAGCTCACGATAAAGCCCATCACCAGTGCGATAGCCATTGCAGGGACGAGTGCATTCTCAAAAACGATGGCGATGATCAGGGCAATGGCAATAGGACTCCGGAGTAGTGCGACACTGATACCGGCAATGACGCAGACGAGGCAGACCGCCAGGGGGATGAAGGGAAAGAGCCGGAATACCAGGATACCGACCGTACCCCCGATAAAGAAGCTCGGGAAGATGTATCCACCCGCAAAACCGGTGGAAAATGAGAAGGTTATAAGGAGGATTTTTACTATGACCAGGACGAAGAGCAGGAGGATACTCACTTCGAGGTAGTTAGTAATGAGTACCTGGAGCTGCTCGTTACCCATAAAAAGGGCAAGGGGCAGGAGCATCCCGGCAACCCCTAACCCAAGACCTCCAAGAAGGCCGAGTAGTACCGGCCGGTGCTCAAGCGGTTCGAATATGCCCCTCATTTTCTTGTACATGAGGATGAAAAATATCCCGCAGGCACCGCCAAGCACGCCAAGACCGACTGCATAAAGCAGGTCGATGTTCCGGAACTCCGGGTAGGCAGGCAGCGTAAACACGTTGCCGAGGAATGTGCCGGAAAGCAGGAAGTAGGCAGCAAATCCCGCCGTGGCCGCAACAATGGACGGGAGGACCGCCTTCCAGGTCATGACGCCTTTCTCGAGGGTGGTCTCGATGAAAATGAGGGGCCCGGCGAACGGGGAGGTCAGGAATGCACCGAAGAACCCGCTGATGGCGGCAAGCGATGACAGGGTGACAACCGGGGGAGGCATACGGGCTCTCTCGGCAATTGCGGTACCGACTGCACCGGTAGAGACGGTAAGCGGCCCCTCCGGACCAAGCGGAGCCCCGCAGACAAGGGAGACCAGTCCCCGGAGAAAGAGTTCAATCCCCCGTTTCAGGTCAAACCTGCCTTTCTCGGTAAACTCGAGAAGGTCCTCTGCCATGATAGCGATCTCGCCATGAAAATAATGTCGTATCAGCCCGGCACCAAGCCCGCCGGTAACACAGATCACGAGGATCCAGGGATTAAAGACCGGAGACAGGGAGTACACGGGAATCCCGTTCCACAGGAACCCGGTGATTAATTTCTCCAGGAAAAAGAAGGCGATCATCAGGATGGCGCCGATTACCCCGACTATGGAGACAAAAATGAGCAGGAAATAGAATTTCCTGGTGTTTAAAGAGTCCATTTCTTTATCGATCTCTGTACTACCGGCACGTTCAGGCATCGCTCTCTCCTTTACAGAGTAAAAAACCGCGGAGTATTAAATGCCACCGTATTTACTCCGTGCCCGGTGGAAAGTAGGAGGGCGGGTTTCGGGTGCCGCACTTCACTCTCTCGTTTCATCAGTTTCTTTTTTTCTTTAATTTATCCTCTCACTCAATCAATTCTGAAAAATAATTATCAGGGTGTGGCCGCTTTACATATCGATCTTGCGGTTGCATATGATCTGATTTTACCAACTCAAATGCATCATGCCCTGAAAAATCCTTGCAATTATATCGGTTGTACGAACAATCGCAAACAGCCCCGGCTGAGCTCTGCGGACACACAGTCTGCTGCGGAGTAACCGTTTTTGCAGTAGCCGCAATCGACTGACTGCCTTTTCTGTCCTGTTTTTATATCCTACGTTGAACCGTCGTTTATCACCGTACTATCACTATTCAGGTCGGTGCGATATACCGTTGATCCCACCTGGGCCAGGCGACCCAATGTCGCTGATGTTGGGGGACCATTGGAATTCCCGGCCCCGGAGTCGGGCCGGCCCATCCCGGAAACAATTTTGCAAATATTCGGAAAAAAAGGGTGAGACCCTCACCGCAGGGGTTGGTGTGGTTCCGATGGATACCAGGGAAAATCAGCCCCCGCCACATTCCAGCTCAAGGATTGGCCTCATGACCTCATTCGAGGATACGCCAGGGTACGCAATAATCCAAGGACGACGAACCCGGCCTTCGTTCCAGCTCTGCCTTTTTACCGGTACCCTTTTGCAAGGCCAAGGGCTTCCTGGATATCGATATCATTTTCCACGAGGTGGATGATATGACGCTTTGTGCGCTCAATCCCTCTCGTGGGGACCAGGTGTTCCCGGATAGCTTCCCTGACAAATGCGCTGATATCTTCATACTCGCCGCTATCCACGAGGCCCTGGATCTTCTGCTTCAGTTCTTCACCAACCCTGACACGGATGGTATCATTCGGTGTCTCGACCAACGCCTACAAAACTCCTACATTGTGTTCCACTTAGTCCTATATATAATGGGGACCCCGCACCCCTGGCGAAAAAGAGGTGCATGCCCATGTCGAAGCCCGGAAATCACCTTCCGATGACCCGGTATTGATAGGGATCCGATAATTCTATCACCCTTTGAAAGAAGGATACGCGGTTGAAATTCACGGTTGGCGGATGCACC
>JAPKXR010000083.1 GCA_026394715.1 Methanomicrobiales archaeon
TTTCACCGTTAAACTGGGGCCTTGGCCATGCATCCCGTGATGTACCGGTCATCCGTGAATTATTAAGGAACCACCACGAGGTTACCATTGCTGCCGGGGGAAATGCCCTGGAACTCCTGCGGAGGGAGTTTCCCTCCTGTAAATGCATTGATTTTCCGGATTACCCGCTGGCAGACAACAGGGGGAGATTTTTTTTCCCCCGGTTCACAGCACACGTTCCCGCACTGGTGCAGGCACTTGCAGAAGAGCGGAGGAATTTATACAAAATACTAACGGACACCCCGTACGACCTCATTATCAGTGATTCCCGCCCGGGGGTCTACGCTGATTCTATCCCCTCCATCCAGATCTCCCACCAGGTCCACCAGAGTTTTCCATTTATCGTCTGGCCGATTGAACTGATCGCACTCTATGTGAATGGCCGGGGCTTTAAAAAATTTGATTCGGTCATTATTCCCGACAACCCACCGGGACCCCTTTCCCTGGCAGGAAAACTTTCGCGTACTACCGGCACCGGGACAAAAAAACTTTCATACTACTCAGGGATCCTCGCGAGCATCCCAAAAGTTGTGTCCCATAAAGAGATCGATTATCTCTTCCTCATATCCGGGATGGAACCACAGCGGACCGCACTTGAAAAAATACTGCTGCCACAGGTTGGAGACCTGCCGGGAAGAAAAGTCGTGCTCCTTGGGAAACCTCATGATAACCGTGTAATGGAACCGGATGATCAGACGACGGTGTATTCGTATGTTTCGTACAGGGAAAAAGCGGAGCTGATGTCGGGATCGAAATTCATTGTCTGCCGCTCCGGGTATACCACCATGATGGACCTGGCCGAGATCGGACTGAGGAAAGGTCTTTTCATCCCGACTCCCGGGCAGTGGGAACAGGAGTATCTCTCTTCCTATTACCAGGGGAAGGGCTGGTTCAGGTCGAAAGGCCAGTCGGGATTACGCCTTTTGCGGGAGGTAGAAAACGCGGAGGGGTATACGGGGTTCCCGGAAATGACGCATACAGAAGAGAATGTGCGGAGATTGTACGAGGGACATCTCGCCCGGTACCTGGAGTGACGCGCTGATGATCGATTGTATGACCGTACTATTCCAAAATTACTCACCCTCCACGGGGTATGTTCAAGGGAGTTCTGTATGAACATATTCGGGCGACAGGTTGAGCCACTTGTCTTCTGGTGGTCACTGGGTGTGGCAATCGCCTACCTGTTCCTCATCGGGCTCATTGCCTGGCTGGTATTCCAGGGAGTCCTCCTCTGGGTTGCATATGGTACCGGGAATTTCTCTTATATTGACTGGAAACTCGGGCGCTATGCCCTCATGGCAGTGGTTTATTTTGCGATTGGTTTTTTTCTGAAGGCGGTCCGTTTTATTTAGCGGGACCCTTCGTATTTCATTTCCCCGGTAATCATATCCTCACCGGTAGGTCTTTTTAGGATACCTGTAATGGAAAAATTGCATTTTTGCAGGGCCGGGGCCGGAGGGGACCTTTATGGTACCTGACTCGTGGCCAGGACAATATCCTCAACCATTCAAAGAAAATCCAGCCGGAACTCCGCGAACCGGCTGATCATATTACCTTTATTTCTAAGATGCCGGGGCCATCTTCCTGCGAAGGAGTTTGCCCAGTACTACCAGCAGGACCATCCCGATTACCCCGGTTACCATGACCATGACGAGCACGGAATGGTCAGGGAAACCTAGCACGGCAATTACTGCAGCAATCGCAAGGTTTCTCTGGGCGGTCCCGAACACGAGGAGTGATCTCTTCCCGGGATCGTTTCCCCCGAACAGCCAGCCAATACCAATGGCCACAAGGATGAGGACAACCGCCGCAATAAATCCCAGGGTGCCGACTATCTGGGACAGTTCGTGGAAGTAGACCCAGAAGACCGCCCCGAAACTGGCAATAATTGCGGCATAGGAAATTTTTGATAACCACGGGGCGAATTTTATCGCAGTCTGTTCCTTCCGGGAACGCACCAAAAGGCCAACCAGGAGTGGAAGAAGCAGGAGCAGTATGAGGGCCGGAATAATTACCAGGTAATTAATCATTACTCCCGGGAGAAGTGCGGGGAGAATGAACAAGACAGAGACGGTGCTCAGGACGGTAAGGAACAGGGCCATGACCCCGGCACGGGTATAATTTTCCCCTCCCACCTGCACGATTCTTGGCAGGAACGGGACGCCCGCTGCAGCACCCATGAGGATGAGGCCAATGGACAATCCTTCCGGAAGGGAAAGGCCGGTCATGAGGAGATATGCCACGAGTGGTACCAAAACAAAATTCGCGATGAGGAAAAGTAAAACCAGCTTCTTATCCTGCAACGTGCCGGGGATATCATTCCTTTGCAATGAGAAACCAAGGGCCAGCATGCTCGTGATAGCGAAGATGATGATGCCGGCATAGGACGCAAACAGGAGGACCTCGTTAATTTTTGATGCAAAGAACAGCACAAAAATTGCTGCAATCACGAACCCTGCAACCGTGAAGATGATGGATGGCAACCGTTTCCATTTCATAATCCAGGCGATGACAGGAGTACCGTAGACGCCGACTCCGGGAATCCAGGCAATGAAAAGACAGGATACTGCGCCATATTTTTTAATAATCGGGTGTTTATCCGTGATTTTACCCAGTTTGTCTATCCAATTCCTCACGCGGGCTGATGAGGCGGCCAACCCGTCACAGATCTCAAGAATGGCCATCACGATGCCGATAGCAAAGCAGGTCATTATCACGATGATAGCGAGAGGTGATAACCCGATGGCCAGTCCTATGGGTGGTGCCGCTGCCTGGAGTACAAATGCGGACGTAATCAGGGTCAGGACCTGGGCACTGTCCATCCCGGATAAGGCACCGATCAAGAGGGGGATGGCCATCGCAAATCCGATGAACAGCAGCAATGCCTTCGAAAGATGCTTAAGTATAACTCTTCTGGTCCGGGATCCGTTATCATCCATAATACCTAACCGTTGTTGCCGATAATCTAAATAATCAATCTATAAAAATGTACCTTTCCGCTGGGATACGAGTCTAAACCCGACCCCGCAGGTGAATTGTGCATTGCTGCTCTGGTCCCCGGACTGTGAAGTACCTGTTGAATTAAACGACAACCGGACCTGATTATGGATCAATGACCAACCGTTAAATTGCCAGTCGTTCCTGCATTGATGATTTTTTCGGGATCCTTTTCGACCACTTCCCGGTGATGGATTACCAGGACCAGGGTGGGGGCGGAGCACTGCCGGTTTTCATCAGGTCGTTCCGCCGGGTACCATTAACGTTGAGGACCAGGTTTGAATTTCCCCCCATTCGTTCCAACGCAATCGCAACATGTTGAATCCGGCTGAAATCAAATTGAGTATGCTGCCTGCGCCGCAGGGTCGGGGATCGAAGAATTGCGGCCATTGACCATATCAGGAAGAGATGCTGCCCCATGGCAGAAAATTAAGGATAATAAAATTACAACGGTCAACCGGCAACGTCCTGCTCAACGGTACATGGGGGAAATGTACGGCCCATAACAGGGACCAGGATGTTGATCAGACACCGCGCCAGGAAGGAAACGCCTCGGAGCGCTAACTTCCCCGCCTCATGTGCACATAATCTCAATGAAGTCTTCTGCAGTCAGGAGAGCATATCCACAGGTTTACGCGTCTCACTGTTCATTATCTTCTCAATACACCATGCAGCGGATTCACGGACATCCGTATCAGGATGGTCTAACAGGCGCACCAATTCAGGAATGACCGTTTCATCCCCGTTGTTCCCCAGTATATTCATGGCACCTATCATGACCCCCGGAATACCACACGAAAGGTACCGGCACATCTCGGGTACGGGCGGCGGTTTGAGAAACACCAGGGAATCGAATACCGCGTCCCAGACCTCGTCACGGGGATCGGCGAAGCACGGCATGATGGCGTCGATCCCCTTTTCGCGGTCAAGCCCGGGCAGAAGTTCGATGGCACTGCAGACCAGGTGCAGATTGTCACCCTTGAGAAGGGGGAGGACCAGGGGATAACAGGTGGGGCCGATATCGGTGATGGCATTCATTGTTTCATACCTGGCGGTTTCTGCATCTTCTGCTAGTACCTTGATCAGGCAAGGGACCGCCCGTATATCTTTAATCACTCCGAGGAGGTTGATGGCGAGGATACGGGCCTCCTCATCCGGGCCCGTGATTGCCTCGCAGATGGCAGGTACTGCCGGACTGCCGATCTCTTCGAGGGCACTGACTGCCATGGTAGAGAAATACGGGTCTTCGTGTGCGATCCATTTCACCAGGACCGGTATTGCCGGACCCCCGATGTCGGCATATACCAGCGGAACTTCGTACATAAGTGTATTCTCCTCGAACCATTTTTCTTCCATTGCTTCCTGCAGGTACGGGAGGGCTTTCTTCCCGGCCTTTTTCAAAAACTTTCTGGCCGCGTCAACATGTTCAACAAACGGGGAGTCCAGGTTGGAGATCGACTTTTTTAACCGGTATTCCGCAGGGGTTTTCGCGGTAAACCGTTCCAGAATAATAAAGCGTGGTCCTATTGTCATGGTCGTTCACAGGCGTAGTGGTGATGTACTATTCAGTCCGATACCAGTCCGGATAAGCTGTTCGGTCCCTTCGTCGGGTAGTGCGGAGAACCTGGTGTCCGGGTCCCCGTTATAAAGGTCAATGGTGTAAGTCAGGAGATACCACGGCATCGTCCCGTTCGGGGTTTGCCTAAAAATACGGTGGTGCCGCCACGTAATCCTCCAGAGCGGTGCAGTATTGCCACAGGTAGAAAAAGCGGAAATGATGCAATGGAGACCAAAAAATCCTGCCAGGAAAAGGATTAACCGGGGGAAAACGTATGTACCGTTCAGATCAGCCCTGGCAGAAACACGTTGCAGATGCCTGGCGAAACGCCTGGGGTCAAGGTCAGACGCGAAGTGGTTATCAGCTTTTCACATGAAACCGGTATTGAGCGAATGGTCAATTGTTCCACCTCTGATACTCCGGATATAAAAACCGGTCGGCAACCATTTCCCAAAAAAAACAGACTGAAAATATTGATTATTTATTTCAGATTATCCAGTTGCCAGGTAGAAACCCGATAGCCGCATGTGAAAAGTGGAATTGTGGTTGCGTGATCGTATGATCGTCCATATACAGGTAGACGGGTGACGTGAATGGGATACTGTACCCGGTTTTCTGGAATGCCCAGTGCATACTCCCGTTCTCCTGCCGGACATTCAGCACCGACTGCGTCTTCTGGTCGAACACGTTTTTATTGAGCGAAGACTGGGTCCATTGATAGGTCTCCTTCTCGCCGGGTGTTCCGGTGGACCATTTTATATCGGTAGTCTGGTTCAGGACACCGTCCCCTGAGTAGGTGGTATCAGATGATATCATACTATTTCCAAAGGGTAACGCTGATGCAGAGACCATCGGGACGACCAGGAGAGCAAGCCCCAGTACCATTGCAATAAACATTCGTTCCGTTTTTTTCATTTTTTCCCAACTCACTAGTATGTTCGTACTCTGGAATGGAACGGGAGGTGATAAATTGTTTCTGCTGGATGAACCACCGGGTTATACGCATCCGGTACTCTCCCTGGGGCCAGTCACCTGCTGTACCGCCGGGGACTTCATTCCTGCCTGTTTTTTTTCGTTTCCAGTGTACCTGCACTCAGCCGTTTATAGATATTGTTGCATACTTCTGACTGGTCCTGGCGCCCGATTTTCTTTAAGACGATCGATTTATTGAACCAGGCCTCCTTGTAGAACTGGTCGATGGCAAGCGCCTTTTCATAACAAGCCAATGCGTCCATGAATTTTCCCTGCCGATACAACTCGTTTCCTCGTTCTTTTAATTGAACGGGGTCTGAACTTTCAAACGCTGCAGGTACGGGAGATGCCGTGTCCACGCTATCCGCGGGCTCCCGACCACCAGTTTTGTTTTCCGGTATGGTACTGGTTACGAAAAGCACTGCCTCATCAGAAAGGTTATCCCCTGTCCCACCACCATTGGAACCCCCTTCACGATCCAGAATTACCTGCCTGATGCGGACGAGGTCTAATCCGCATTTTAAGCAGCAGGCATTTGCGTGATCATCTCTTTCTCCACAACCCGGGCAGAACATGGCAACCGTACTCTACCGTATATCCCAATTGCCTGATATAATTTTTCAATCATGGGGCTGGCTGATGATAGATCATGCTCGTGTAGAGCCGCCTGATTGTTTAAAAATTTCAAAACGGGCCCCAATTTTTATCCCGGTCCTGGTGGGTTCCCAGGTCCAATGGTTTACCCTGACAGGAGATCTGACAGTTGTTCGAGATGTTCATCCGACGCAAAAATGATCAACTCATCCCCGGGTTCAATCGTCGTGGTTGCCGGGGGTATTGTCGTTGTTGTCTGGTTGTGCCTGAACGCAAGTAACACAACGCCGAACCTGTTGTCTCTATCCAGTTCAGCTAACGTTTTCCCAAGGACCCCTGAATTCTGTCCAACCTTGAGGGTATGGACCCGGGTATCTTCATATTTCAATTTCTGG
>JAPKXR010000191.1 GCA_026394715.1 Methanomicrobiales archaeon
GATTTCCCCGGGGCCAACAGTTGTCCGTACAAGGATGTCCCCCCGGCGGAGTGTTGTTTCCCTTCCAACCGGCCCGGTAATCTGCCGGTAACCAGTGAATATCGCCCGGGCCTTTGCTTCATAGGCAATGTCCCTTGGTTGCGTTGCCGTAAGGAATACCGTCGTGATATACTTTCGGATCTCCTGCAGGTACCCCTGGATGTCAGGGGAAGTTGCCTGCGTAAGCCATTCCTCACAGTGGTCGAGTTTCGTGAAAGGGATGATCATCTGCTGGAGGAGGGCGTTCTGCTGAATCCCGACCTCCTTGCCCCCGGATTTTGGAACTGCCACATCAACACCAGGACGTATTTCCCTAAATACAATTCCAGTCCCGCTGGTCTCCACAAGGACCGACGTGGTGATCCTGGAGTCCGGCTGAAGGGTATAGAGGATATCACCTGCACCCATCGACGGCTGACCTTTTATCGGCCGGGAGTACCTGAATATTCGCTGCAACCGGGGATATATCCCGGTAAAGAGGGGGCTTTCAATTTCAGCTTCGTACGCCACGGCGGAAAGAACCGATACACGCGGTTCCCTGGCATTGCGATGCCTTTTCGGATTTTCACGTTGCACCGCCAAGGCGAGTACATCCGGAAGTACGAGATACACGGTGTTCCGGGACTCGCTATGAGTTAGCCTGAGGAAAGGATTGCCGGGTGAGGGTAATTTCGATACGTCACCCTCGCTATTGGAAAAGAAAAATTCCCCAGTTTTCTGTGTTCCGCACCTGTCCCAGCCTACCATTTTCTTTCCATTACCCATAGAGCCGCGGCACTCCACCGACCAGCTGGAATCCAGATTTACAACCAGGCGAATACACCCTCCTTCACCATTGATCTCCCGCACAATACGTCCTTCCGTACATTTGGGCAGCGACCAGGGCGGTGAAGGAAACCTGCACATCTGACGGCGGAACACCGGGTCAGACCAGCCCGTCATCACGCTCTCTCTGATAAGACAGGTGAGTGCGAGGGGATGATCTGACGATATCTTCTCCCGGTTACGGTCAGCCGGTGAGACTGGTACTACAGGACTATCGGTGCCTTTCGTGGCAGTCAATTTCCGTGGACACTCGTAGATGGTAAGACCATGCACCGTATCCGAAAATGACAGGTGGTATTCCCCACCTAGACGATGAACAGATTTTGTGGGGCCGATTGCCCGGCCGGTGATAAGGGCCATCGTTCCTGTACGGGTATTCTGTGCCTCAATGGAGATTTCAGGCGTGCTACCTGGGACACGGACCTCTATACTCAGGACGACATATTCCTCGTTATTGTCCATCCGGACGATACTTCCATCCGCAAATCCCTTCAGGAACTCCTCCCCTGCCTCGAAAGGCTGGCCATTGTCCAGGTATATCCAGGCAGTTTTAAGGTGATAGACCCAGTCCCGTCCCGGGTCCCGGGAGAGCATCTTTTGGAGGACGTCCTTTGCGGCTGTTGGTTTTCCAATTGCACGGTACGTTTCTGCAAGAGAGAGGGCTTTTTCTTCGTTATTGCTATCGGTCTCCCATGAAGTCCGGTATTGTTCCAGTGCCCATGCTGCAGGGAGCACGTTCCGGTCAAATCCCGCCGCCTGCAGGGCCCCCTGGACCGCGTGCAGTTCACGGCCATCGCGTGGACCGTAGCAGGTGCCGAGGAGGTCGACAAGGTTGCAAGCCTTGTCCGGGTACTGGAGTCCACGTTCTATCGCCGCCTCCTCGTTCCGCATCGTCACGGGCTCAAAGAGGATCCCGCTGCTGTACAGGGGGTGGAGGGCGTAGTATCCATGTACTACGTCTCTGACAAAATCATCGTCTGCACCGGGGTATTTTTTCTTCAGCACCTCGACTGCCTGGTCGGCCGGCAGGTGGAGGATGGTATGGATCGAGAACCGGTCCATAAACTCGAATGAGAAGTCATTCACCTCGTAGGGTGGCCGGTTTGGGTTGATATTCACACAAATGGTTGCACGGACCGGTGCCTCTTTCCCCCCGGGCAATCGGACAAGCCGGTCCTGGAGCAGGTCATTAAACGAAACAAGGACTCCGGGGTGCGCCTTGTTCGCCTCATCCAGGACGATCATCCACCCGTGCTCCGGGTCGGTGAGGGCACGAAGGCCGAGTGTCGCGGTATCACCTGTCTTACCCTCTTCTTCTTCCCCGAAGCTTCGATAGGTGAGGAGGTCTGACACGCGTGTTTCCCCGCTCATTCCAACAACGAGGAGGTTGTAGCGGAGGAGATGGGCCAGGTAACTTTCGAGCTTGTTTTTACCGACTCCTGCCTCTCCGATCAGGAGGATGTTCTCCTGGAGGACGATGTCCTTTAAGGCCCACTCCAGGTCTGCGAGGTTCTGTTGCACTTCCTCGATCACGGTATCCGGCACATACGGCCCACCCGGCCCGAGTAGATGGGACGCCATGCCGATCCGGAGACCTTGGCACCTTTCACCATCGGCCTGGATAACCTCTGACCGCTCTCTCATGGAATGGGCATGGTCCACAATATCGTGAAGGTCGAGCAGGTCCGTGATAAGCTTCCGTGCAATGGGTGGATGGATCCGGTCATCGAGCCAGTACACCTTCCGCCAGAACAGCGAACGGAGCTCGAGCAAGTCCCCGGGGAAGCACTGGAACCACGCGGATGAGTGCACGGGTCGTTACCGGGAACGGAACTACACCGTGCTCTTCGGCATAGTCTCTCCTGATATCGTTGGCAAGAGCGATGAGCCGGTCAATTACCAGGTCACTGACATCGGGACCATAACTTTTCAGCACCTCGAATTCCTGGTCGGGTGGCAGGTACCTGATGTGGATCTTGTTGGTGAACCGGTTCACAAACTCTCCGCTCATCACTTTTCCTTCATAAATGCCCCTCCCTTCGCTCTTGACGGGGTTGATCGTCGCAATGAACCGGCTGTCGGGATGGCCCCTGATTACCTGCTGGTGCAGACTTTTTGACTTGTTCTCAAGCGGCTCGTTGAACTCTGCCTGAACATCCTCCCCGGTGCGGTTTATCTCAGAAAGGACATTCCAGTCCCCTGCAACCATCCCGTCCATCACATCGCTCATCGTCCACCCCGTCTTATCTTCGCCGGACTCCCCGTAATGCCTCCGCTCCGTGATATCCGACCTCCGGAGGTTTTCATGGAACGTGAGGATCCTTGTCTGGAATGACAATGCCCGGGCAGTGGTATGAGATCCCGTCGGGCCCTCATGTCCTTCGACTGCACGTTTTATGAGAGCCTGGCGGTAGATCTCCCCAAGGTAACGGACAAGGACTGTCTTCCCAGACCCGGATTCCCCGGTAATGAGGAGGTTATTCCTGCCCGGCATCCTGAGCGCGTCCCACATCTGTTGCAGGTATAGTACGTTCGCGGGTACGAGAAGGAGGCGTGGTCCTTCCAGTGCGGGGATTTCAATATCTCCGATTTTGAGGCTGGTCGCGACCGGTACCCTCCTCCCGGGACACCATGCCGCGACCTTCAGGGGCCCCATCGTGCTCAGTCCGTGCATAGCCCCTCTCCCACAACCTGCAAATCCTTGTCAGTCCCGGGGTCTGCCCGGTCGTCCTTCCAACCCGCCATGGCTGGTCGTCCGAGTTCACGCCTGAGGACCTCACCCATTGACCGCGGCAGGTCAGAAATATCCCGGACCCATGTCCCGTATGGCCTGTAGGTCTCCTCGATCTTCTCCATGTCAGGGCCGATCCCCCACCCGAATATCCGGGTATCTTTGTTGGTTGATAGTATTGTCCTCATCTGCTCCCTGCCCCCGACACCCGATTGCCCGTCAGATATCACGAAGATCATCCTGTTTGCTCCGGCTGACATGCGGAGACGGTTCATCCGGTCGAGGGCACTACTGACCGCACCGACATCGTTTGTTCCCCCGGTGGCCTGAACTACCTGCCGTATAAGGTAGCACCCCTGGTGGATATTCCAGTCATCCTGGTAACGCTTAAGGGGGATATACTCGGTGTCTGAAAATGCCGCGATCTCAAACCTGATACCCGTGATCCTGTTCACGGCTTCCCCAAAAAGGATCGCAGTCTGGATAGTCGCCTGTAACTTTCTCGCCACGGTCTCATCGTGCATGCTGCTGCTGGCATCGATGAGGAGAGAGATACACCACCGGGTCTTATCTGGTTCCCGTCCCCTGTCCCGGAATATCCGCATCGTCGTCCTCACGGCGGCAAGGTTCTCTTCGTCGATATCATCCCCGGTGGTGAGTTCGTTCAGGTCACGGGATGCCCTTGTCTTCTGGAGCGCTTGTTGGATATTTTTCCGGGCCACCCCGGTGAGACCTGCAACCGGCTGGTAAAACCGCTGGTACGTCGCATAATCGTCCTGGCCAACCGTGTGGGATTCGAACAGTGCAACTCTCCGGACCCGTTCGGCTTTCTCATCAATCGTCTCCCAGTCACTCCTTGTCCGCTGCCGCAGGGCAGAAAGATACAGTGTCGCCTCACGGGTGAGTGCCTGGGTGTTCTGTTCAAACCGCCGCTCTGCAATATCGCTGGATTGCCTGCCTGACAAAGGTCCTTCGGGCTCATCCTGCGTCCCATCATCAAAACTGGCGTCAAAATAGGAGAGGCTCTCCCAGACACCGGGAGTGTACCCGGTATCGGCTACAAACGATGGTTCCAATCTGCCTCTGCGGGTCGCACTTATCGCACTGTCTGAACCAGGATCGTCATCTGCTTCCGGCAGCCGGACCATCGGTCTGTCACTTCCTGTAAGGGATGGCCCCCCTGATAGCCGCTGGAATTCTGTCCCTGCCTGCTGCAAATCCATAAATGCTTTTTTTGTCATCCCGGTGAGGTGCTGGATAGTGCCTGGATCTGAGTCGGAGGATTCAATTGTGCGTTCAACTTTTTTTAGGGCGTCCCGGTACTCGCGGGCGGCCTTTTTAACTGTTTCAATAGTCTTTAGCAGGTCTTCAGGTAACTTCCCACCATCATGTATCCCACCTGGTGAACTTTCGGGCGGTGTCCGCTCGTTCATCCCCGGGTTGTTCATGCCCCGGCTATCCCTGACTTCTTTCTCAATTGTCCCGGCCATGGTATCGATCTTCCCGGCCAGGTCACGTAAAGCCGATAGTGTTTCACGCTTGTTACCGCTTTCTTTTTCCCCAATGTTGCCTGCTGGTGATAATTCGTCCAGCAGTTCCCTGCTTTTGGTACATGCCTCCATCATCCTCCTGGCCGTCTCCGGGATACCTGGCCCCAGGTCTCCTGTTCCGTGATTGCCACCCGCATCATCTGGATAGGGGCATGATGCGGTTCCTTGTCCCGGTCCTTCAGGCTGTGCATTTCGGTTATGTTCCGTTGCTTCGCGGCCTGTCGGTTGTGTACCTACCCCGGAATGACCACCCGGTACTAACAGCCCGTCATCGTCCAGCAGGCTCTTCCCTTTCCCTTCGATCGCCTTTCCGGTGAGATTGTTTCCGGGATGGTGGGCGCTTGGGACTGTTGTATCAACACGGGGCGCACTCCCCCGGGGTGTGATCATATTCCGGGGTGCACCCCTTTGGAACCCGCCGGCTGAAACGCTACCTGTTTCTGCAGCAATTCCCTGGGCATACGTGCAGAGCTGCCTGAACACAGGCCATATTTGATCATTTATAATACTGAGGCACATCTCATCGGTGAGTTGAGGAGTACCGATCTCCTTCCTGGCCCGGGATGTCACATAAAGGGCATGTTCCACCGATGCATCCCCTGTGTCAGGGGCTGTTTCACCGGTCCTCCCTTCAAAGACTGCCATTTCAAGGAACTGGTCCGGACGTGACAAGCGGGTAATACGGGAGCTGTCCACCATCCGGTTGACCGGATCGTATTCCTCATTGTATAACCTCTTCAACCACCGGGTAACACCCGGGTGAACCAGGGTACCGGTCCGGACTGCCCGCGGCACACCTATCACACTGACGATGCGGCAGTACCAGTTCTCATTATCCTTTTTCGCATTGCAATCCAATGGCTGGAGACCATACAAGTGCCGGTACAATGCTTCCATCACGAGTGCTTTTGACGCATCCGGACTCCGGTACGCCATCTCTTCCTGGTCATAGATGAACAGGTACCTGTCAGGCCAGAGGTCAGCAACCGGCCTGTATCCACCCGACCCGGGTGGCATCGGCGTGGCCCGCCATGTATACTGCCCCGTAACGGCCCGGAGCAGCTGTTCATGTTCCTGGACGTTTCGTTCAAGTTCCCGGAGTTGTCCGGGAGCGGGGTCTGCCCTCCCTGAAGGCCGGACAGCAACAGAACGGATAAAATCCAGGACAAGGTCCACGCATGTCCGGTCGGAAATTTCTGCGCGGGCTGTCACAAACCCGGCAAGCACATGTCCGCACAATTGTCTAATTTTGTTGTGTGACGGGGTGAAGTCTTCGTCCTTTACCGATTCATTATCAGACCGGGGCGTATGCAAAAATTTCGCCTGGACAATCCGGAACAAGATCCTGATATCCGTGATGGACTCCATCTCCCTGGCTATTCCCTCTCCTGCCCTGAAGAGGTCCGTGACAAGGTCCCCCTCGCTCGCGAATGCATGTGCAAGTGCTTCAATACTGGCTCCACGGAGTAACCCGGTATCGTACAGGGCCTGGAGCACAGGTTCAGGGAAGCAGGGGCTCATGATGATGCCCTTTCCTGAAAGGTACCAGAATATCGCTATGTCCAGCTGCCCACAGAATACGGCCGGGTCATCGGTTGCAGGGACAAGGATGCGGGTGCCCGGATCCCATGCAGGGCGTACCAGCTCTAAATCTCCACGGCCCGCCGTCTGCAACTGCATTATTGCTGGAAACCTCAACATCCCGGTCGCTTGTGGGGAGAGGAGATCGGTGAGGGCCAACGGGTGTACAGCAGACCTGATCTGCGATGCCATACTATCCGCGTCATCTGGTACCGTTGCCATTGCCCATTCCCTGCATGCAGCACCGATCAGCTCCTCCTGCACGGGGGTAAATGCCATTCCAATCAGCAAAATAAGGTCGCATGGTTCAACAAGTCCCATGAGCATAGAATGGTAATCGCCCCCGTGTTCCATGAAGTGTAAAAGCAGTTGCTCCCGGGTGATACCCGACACAATTATTCTTTCGCTGCAGTCCCGGACCCCCTCGAGTGCTGCACGGTATGCTTCAGGATCGGCCGGGCTCACGAATATATCCGTGGTAATATCATGTTCCGCGCAGCTCCCGATGAGCCTTTGCAGGTACACGAACAGTTGGGAAATCTCATCCTTCATAACTACCCCTGGCCTATTCAAAATTCGCATTATCACCCTTAACTTAATGGGAAAATGAAAAGAAAATTCATTCAGTGTCCTTCTTCACCGGTAAATATTGTTATGTTACCCTCCTCTTCGTTGATATCTTTATAGGATTCGGACCTGCGAAAGATATTCAGGCTGGCCATCCGAAATTTCATCTAATCCAGTCCACATAATGATTTACTTCCGGGATCACAGGTAATCCTTATTAATCTGGGTCCCTTACTTCCCCAATCCTCATTACCACATGAATGTACATTATTTTTGGGAAAAAATTCAGATGTTTGAACTAAAAGGGTGGGTGGAACATGCCGGTTGTAAACTATCAGACGTGGAGGTCAGGGAAATAATTGTGCACCACTTTGAGCTTGTCGGTGAATTTGGCGGGGAGTTTTACATCAGGTCGATTGATTGTTGTGCCCGTGACCATTTTGGGATCATCACGGGTGACTGCCTGCCCGGGACTATCATGAAGTCCGGGGAGGTTGTTGGACAGATCACTCCGGGATCCGGGGGGCTCGAACTGGAAGCGGCAATTATCGAGTCAGTCCGTCTCAGGAATGATGAAGGGGTCATTGCCTTATCCGGTGGTGTGGACTCTGCACTGATCGCTGCACTTGCCCGCCGGCCATGCGTTGCGGTGGGTATTGAAGGGTCTCATGACCTCAACCGCGCCCGCATCGCGGCTGATGCGATCGGACTGTCCTGCGAATACGTTACGATCACAAAAAAAGACATAGAGGAGGGGATTTCAGCAGTGGTACCCGTTATCCCCTCCCCCGACCCTGTTAACACCGCTATTGCAGTGACGATGCACTGTATTACTAAGTGGGCGGGTGAAAACGGGTACGAGCGTGTCCTTGCCGGACAGGGTGCGGACGAGTTGTTCGGCGGGTACTCCCGGTACCTCACTGCCACTGATCTGGAAGCGGACCTGGAAGCGGATTTTATCGGGCTTCCAAGGCAGGCCGAACGTGACCAGGCCGTCGCGGCACTCCATGGCACCTATATCTCCATGCCATATCTTGATATCCGGGTCGTGCGCGCTGCACGCCAGATCCCAGCCCATGAGAAGGTCGTGGACGGGGTCAGAAAGCGACCCCTCCGGCTCGTGGCAGAAAGGCATATTCCTGCCGGAATCGCGTGGCAGGACAAAAAAGCGATGCAATACGGTAGCGGGGTATGGCGTACGATCAGGGAGCTGGCACGTCACAATGGTTATAAAAGGTCGGTACAAGGGTACATAAACCAGTTTGGTGTGCGTGACCATGGTATTTGAGAGGGACGTTGAACATATTGCAGGGCTCGCCGATATCGGCATAGTAAAAGAAGAACTGGACGAGTTTACCATCCAGTTTAACAGGATCCTTGATTACTTTGATATCCTCGATACGGTCGAGGGGGACTGCGTGTACGAACAGGACCGCTATAACGTACTGAGGGAGGACGTTATCTCCCCGTCACTTTCGCAGGAAGATGCCCTTAAGAACGCAGGTGAGACGGAAGACGGCTTTTTCAAGGCTCCGAGGGTGATGTAGGTTGGCACACTCACGGCTATCCTTTACACCCGATGACCGGGTCAACGCCTTTCTCACCACCTGCCCCGAGCCGGAATATGGCACGGGACGTCTCGAAGGGCTCGCCATTGCCATAAAAGATAATATCTCGACAAAAGGTATCCGGACAACCGCCGGTTCACGCATCCTCGAAGGGTATGTCCCCCCGTATGATGCCCATGTCGTATCCCTCCTCCTGGCAGAAGGTGCAGCAATTGCCGGCAAAACAAACATGGATGAATTCGGCATGGGTACTACGACCGAGAACTCCGGGTATGGCCCTACGTTAAACCCGCTTGACACGGGCAGGGTCCCGGGGGGCTCGTCGGGAGGCAGTGCCGCTGCGGTGGCTGCCGGGATGGTCAGGATGGCACTGGGAAGTGATACCGGTGGCTCAATTCGTTGCCCGGCCGCATTTTGCGGGATTGTCGGCCTGAAACCTACCTATGGCCGGGTATCGAGGTACGGCCTGATTGCCTATGCCAACTCCCTTGAACAGATCGGTCCGATGGCGAGAACGGTCGGGGAGACTTCACGTCTCATGCAGGTAATAGCCGGGTACGATCCAAGGGACTCAACCTCCATTGAGCAGCCCTACTGTCACACACCCGATAAAAATATCCAGGGGCGGCGGATTGGAGTTCCCGAAGAATTTTTCGGTGCCGGTGTTGACCCTGCGGTTGCAGCAAAAGCCTGGGAGGCGATCGAGGTACTCGAAAAGAAAGGGGCAGAGATTGTTACCTGCCGGATGCCGGGCATGGCATATGCGCTTGCTGCCTACTACGTCACCTGCATGAGCGAGGCAAGTTCAAATCTTGCCCGTTTTGATGGCGTCAGGTATGGTCCGGCAGCCGATACAAAGAAACCATGGCACGAAGCGTTCCAGGAACGAAGGGGGACGAGTTTTGGGAAGGAAGTCCGGCGGAGGATCATGCTCGGTACATTTGCCTTATCTTCAGGATATTACGGGAAATACTATGCAAAAGCACAGGCTGCACGCCAGCAGGTGAAATTAGATTTCATCCGTCTCTACAAAGAGGTTGATGTCCTTGCGGGACCGACAATGCCGACCATCGCGTTCCGGCTTGGCGAGAAGGCAGACCCGCTCTCGATGTACCTCTCGGATATCCTCACGGTGCCTGCGAACCTCGCCGGAGTCCCGGCAATATCCGTCCCATGTGGGACCGTTGATGGGATGCCGGTCGGCCTCCAGATTATGGGGCGACACTTCGAAGACGAGGCCGTAATCGATACCGCCTTCGCGTACGAACAGGCGGTGGTATGAACATGGAGAACATGACTGCAGTTCCGATCGCAGGGTCCAGGTCTGAACAATCAGCGGGATATATTTCTCAGGCGGCAGGGAGCCCGCCGCACCCTGAGGCAGACGAGACCATCATCGGACTCGAAGTCCATTGCCAGCTTGATACGGCGACAAAACTCTTCTGCGCATGCAGTACTGATTACCGGAGCGACGGTCCGAACACCCATACATGCCCTGTATGCCTCGGTCTCCCCGGAGCGCTCCCGAAAATAAATAGAAAAGCAGTTGAATTCGCTCTTCGCGTTGCAAAAGCACTGAATTGCGAAGTACTGTTAGAGTCCGTCTTCTCCCGAAAAAATTATTTCTATCCTGATCTCGATAAGGCATTCCAAATCTCCCAGTATGACAAACCTCTCGCAGTAGGTGGCTATCTCGTAATTGAAGGCGATAAAGGTGAAAAAATGGTCAGGATCACCCGCGTGCACATGGAGGAAGACCCGGGCAGACTCGTCCATAAGGGCGGGGTCGACCGGGCCCGGTACTCGCTTGTCGATTACAACCGTGCGGGTATCCCATTAATAGAGATCGTCACGGAGCCGGACATGCGGTCGCCGAAAGAGGCACGCCGCTTCCTAAACAAACTCAGGGTAACACTTGAATACCTCTCGGTTTTTGATTCTGATAAGGAAGGCTCCCTGCGGGTTGATGCCAATATCTCGCTTCAGCCTGAAGGGTGGTTTGATCGCGAGAAGAAAAGTTACAAGGGAAGAAACCGGGTTGAGGTGAAGAATATCTCATCCTATAAGGGGGTCGAGAAAGCACTCACCTTCGAGATTACCCGGCAGAGGAACGTGATCCGGAAGGGGCACCCCATCGAACAGGCGACTCGGCATTTCGTCGAGACGCAAGGGATCACAACGGCATCAAGGAGCAAGGAGGAGGAGCAGGACTACCGGTACTTCCCGGAACCCGACCTCTGTCCTCTCCGGGTCAGTTCGTGGGTTGAGCAGATCGACCTACCGGAGCTCCCTGATGCGAGGAGGGCCCGGTTCATCGGGCAGTACGGCTGTTCTCCAAACCATGCCCGTACGCTGACCGGGGACCTGAAGCTCGCGGACTTTTATGAAAAGGTCGCAGGAAACGCAGACCCTGCCCTCTCTGCGACATGGGTGGCCGATACGCTTATCGGCGAACTCAACTACCGTGACCTGGGTATCGGGTCTGTGACACCATCGCACATCATCGAACTGGTAAACCTTGTCAAATCAAAGACACTCACTGACAAGAATGCCATCGATGTGATTAGGGCAATCCTTGATGGCATCCTGCAGAAACAACCGGCTGAGACTCCATCACAAGTAGTAAAACGCCTTGACCTTGGCGCCACGGATAGCGGCATCGCCCCTGCTGCAATAGCCGACGTGATCAGGGAACAGCCACAGGCAGTCGCTGATTACGAGTCCGGGAAGAAGGAAGCGTTCATGTTCCTGATCGGCCAGGTCATGAAAAAGACCCGGGGCAAGGCAGATCCTGCAGAACTCAATGCCATGCTCCGGGACGCATTGGACGGGAGGGGACAATGATAGCCGGATACCCCCTAACAGGAGGTACGACATGCACCTAATCATCACTGAGAAGAATATCTCGGCAGAGCGGATCGCAAAAATTCTCGCCGGGAAAGAGAAAGTCACCGTGGGAAAGGATGGCGGGATATCGAGTTACAGCTTCGGTGACAACGTGGTCACCGGTCTCCGGGGCCACGTGGTGGAGGTGGATTTCGAGCCGGGTTACAGTAACTGGAGGTCAGAGGAACATACCCCGCGGACCCTCATTGATGCCGGGACCATCAAAGTCCCAACAGAAAAGAAAATTATCCACCTCATCCAGAAACTCGCGAAAAAGGCGCAACGCGTCACAATTGCCACTGATTATGATACCGAGGGGGAACTTATCGGAAAGGAGGCTTATGAACTGATCCGGGCGGTGAACCCGAAGGTCAAGGTTGACCGGTCTCGGTTTTCAGCCATCACACCCGAAGAGATTCACCACGCCTTCACCCATACGACCGATATAGATTTTGCCCTTGCCGCTGCCGGGGAGGCACGACAGGTGATTGACCTGATGTGGGGTGCATCCCTGACGAGGTTCATCAGCCTCGCCGCTCGCCGTGGCGGCGCAAACATCCTCTCGGTCGGCCGCGTCCAGAGTCCGACGCTGGCAATGATTGTGGACCGTGAAAAGGAGATCGAAGCGTTTATTTCAGAAAAATACTGGTTGCTCTCACTTACCACGCAAAAATCCGGAGAGGTCGTAGAGGCTCGCCATACAACGGCAAGGTTTACCGATAAGGCCGCGGCAGAGACGGCCCATGCCCGCACAAAGGAACCGTTACTGGTTACTGAAATTAAAGAGGGCCAGAAGACGGACCGGGCCCCCACACCGTTTGATACCACCGGGTTCATTGTTGCAGCAGCCCGCCTTGGATTTTCTGCAGCAAATTCGATGAGGATAGCAGAAGACCTCTACATGAATGGGTTTATTTCGTACCCGAGGACCGACAACACGGTATACCCAAAGACCCTCGACCTGAATGGGGTGCTAAAAACCCTTAGTCTATCTGTGTTCTCAACTGATGTCGCATGGGTCATGGTACATCGGCGGCCTGTACCGACGGCAGGGAAGAAATCTACCACCGATCACCCCCCCATCCACCCATCCGGTGTCGCTACGAGGGACGCAATTGGCGATGACCGGTGGAAGGTCTATGAGTTGGTTGTACGCCGTTTCCTTGCAACCCTCTCCCCTGATGCACAATGGAAGACCATGAAAGTCAATTTCGATGCGGGTGGGGAACCTTACACGGCCACGGGTGGTGTCCTTGTCGAGCCCGGGTGGCGTAAGGTTTACCCTTACAGCGAAGCAAAAGACCATGTGCTCCCCCTGTTTACCGAGGGTGAAAAACTCCTTATAAAGGAAAAGAAGATCGAGGAGAAGGAGACACTGCCGCCACCCCGCTACACCCAGGCGAAGCTCATCCAGCGCATGGAGGAACTCGGGCTCGGGACGAAGAGCACCCGCCACGAGGTGATCGGGAAGCTCGTCTCAAGAAAATACGTAGAAGGGAACCCGCTGCGACCAAGCCTTGTAGGGATGGCCGTAATCGGGTCTCTCGCGGACCATGCGGATACGATTACAAAGCCCGATATGACCCAGATGCTTGAAGACCACATGAACCTGATAAAGGAACGCTCAAGGGACAGGGACGACGTAGTCAGTGAATCACGGGAGATGCTCCACCGTGTCTTCGACCAGCTGGAGGCGCACGGACAGGAGATAGGTGATGCGATCATGGACCAGACTGCCGAGGAAATGACGCTCGGTCCATGCCCGGCCTGCGGAAAAGATATTCGTATCCGTCATTTAAGTAGCCAGGCGCAATTCATCGGCTGTACCAACTACCCGGAATGCACCTTCAATATCGGACTTCCGATGGTTATGTGGGGCTTCGCCGTACGTACTGACGAAGTATGTCAAAAGCATCATCTTCACCATGTAACGCTGGTAAAAAAAGGTGCACGCCCATGGGAGATTGGATGTCCGCTCTGCCACCATATCACGTCGAACAAGGAGACCCTCGACCTGGTTCCCACGATGACCGACGAGATCCGGGACAATCTCCAGAAAAAGCATATCTATACGGTTTACGAAGTCGTAAAATCCGGGCAGGACGGGATTATGGCCGCAACCGGCCTCTCCCGGGAAAGTGCGGAAAAACTGGTGAACGGGGCAGAAGAAGTGTTAGTACTTCTGCGAAAACGTTCGGAATGCCGAAAATTCGTACGAAAGCATCTCCCGCCACGACGGGGCCGCAGCCATTCCGCTATCGCAAAGAAACTCCATGGTTCCGGGATCGACGATGTGGAAGGTCTTGCAGGAGCAGACCGGCAGTTACTCCGCAGTGTCGGAATGGGTGAAGTAGAAGCAGAGAACCTCCAGGCTGAAGCAAAACGGATTACCAACGAACGTGTCCTTCGGGATATTGGTATTCCTGCGGTCAGCCTTAAGAAATACCACCATGCAGGTATTATCACACCCCTTGATTTCATCAGCCACCACCCTGCAGCAATCAGCGAGATGACCGGGATCAACCCGGAGACCGTCTACCGTCACGTGGAATTCATCGCGAAAGCGCTTAATAAGCCGGCCCCTGAAAAGATCAGCAAGGTCCAGCTTGAACGTGGGAAGGCCGAGCTCCTCGCAATTCGTGGTATTGGCGAAGCTGCGATCGGTAAACTTTACCGTGCAGGGATCTTCAACGGTGACCGGCTGGACAAGGCCAGTCCCGAAGACCTCTCAAAGAAAACGGGGATCCCTAAAGAGAAGATCCTCGAGTACCAGAAAGAATACCGGGCCGTTGCAAAGGCCTGAAACAACGGACAACAAAAGATCAACAGATTCGTATGACGCACGCACACTGGAAAAACTGGGTCCACGTGACCAAGCTTGACCCTGACAAGAAACTCAACGCGAAGGCAGTTGAAGAGGTAGCGACCAGCGGTACCGATGCACTAATGCTATCCGGGACCCTGAATGTAACGGTTGAGAACCTGATGACCCTGAAGCACCAGGTCGCCACCTACGGACTACCTCTCGTAGTGGAACCTGCCGGTCCTGAAGCTGTCATTTTTGACGGGATTGAGTACCTGTACGTGCCAAGTGTGCTGAATACGACGGATGTCCGTTGGATTGTGGGAAAACACATGGAATGGGTGAAAACCCAGGAAATTGAATGGGACAAAGTTGTTCCTGAAGCCTACATTGTGTTGAACCCGGACTCCTCTGTCGGGAAGGTGACGAAGTCGATCTGTAATCTTACTCCTGTGGACGTAGCAGCCTACACCTCTGTTGCCGACCGGTACCTCCGGTTCCCCATCGTGTATATTGAATACAGCGGTATCTACGGGGACCCTTTGGTTGTCAAAGCTGCGTCAGATGCGCTTGACGAATCGCTACTCTATTATGGCGGCGGTATTGATTCTGCTGAAAAGGCCGCGGAAATGTCCCGGTATGCGGATACGATTGTCGTCGGGAACGCGGTCTATGAAAAGGGTGTTGAAGTACTGAAAGCGACGGTCAGGGCCGTCCAGTAATACTGATTTTTATTTTTGATCTTGCATGCCGGATATCCAGATTGTCCTGGTGGCCCCCTTATACGAGGGCAATATTGGGTTTAGCGCCCGCGTGATGAAAAATTTCGGGTTTTCACGTCTGGTCTTAATCGATCCCTGCCGGATTGGTGAGGATGCATTATTGCGGGCTTCCCATGCACAGGACGTACTTTCGGGAGCAATAACGTGCACACTGGAAGAAGTTTTCCAACAAAGTTGTCTTACGATTGCCACGACCGGGGAGGTCAGCAAATCAATCTGCCGGTCGATGCGTATGCCATATTTCACCCCCGGGGAGATCCGTGAACATATCAAGGATATTAACGGGACTATCTCGATATTGTTCGGCCGGGAGAACTGGGGCCTGAACAACGATGAGGTAAAGAGATGCGACATGATCTGCACGATCCCGACATCACAGGATTACCCGATCCTGAACTTATCCCACGCAGTCGGGGTGGTATGTTACGAGCTCGCCCACATACCCCGGGGGGAATATCTCCTTGCGAACCGTACGGAAATGGAGTACCTCTACCTGCATATCGATCGGTTCCTCGACGAGATTGACCATCCTCCATTCAAACGGGAGAATACGATGCTGATGATGCGCCGGATCTTCGGGAGGACACAGCTTACTGCTCGGGAAGCCAGCACGGTTCACGGACTGCTCCGCCGGGCGGAATTCCACATTGATCCAACAATTTGTGAACTGGAACGCGAGCGACACGTGGGGCATGGCCAGGCCCCTCACCCTGCCCGGGATGAATCAAGGGTGGAATGACGAGACGGACCCCCCCTGAAGACGAGGCACAATTTTCTTATTCCTGCAGGCAGGCTGGGCATGTTCCTGTGGCATGTTCTCCGGGACTTTTCCTTCAGAGCAGTTATGTGGGAGCCGGTTGCATAATAAAAAGAATGATCCTTGTCGACTGGCAGATCCTTGACCGCATCAACAGGGGCTATATCACCATAGACCCGTTCGACCCAAAGCTTGTACAGCCGAACTCCCTTGATATCCGTCTCGGGGACCATTTTGTATGGTACGAGCCCGGGGACGGGGTGATTGACCCTTACCAGAAGGAGACAATCTCGTCAGATACAAAGGAAATGACCGCAGATTCTGTTGTTATCGAACCCGGGAAGTTTATGCTCGCGGAGACGTTTGAAGTTATTTCACTCCCTGACAATATCGTGGCAAGTATCGAAGGAAAAAGCAGTATCGCGAGGCTTGGCGTTGAACTCCACCAGACTGGGGGATGGATCGACGCAGGGTTTACCGGGTCGATCACCCTTGAGATGTGCAATGTCAACCAGCGTCCGGTGAAGGTATATGCAGGCATGCCGATCGGACAACTGGTATTCTATACCACTGAACGTGCGTTACGGCCGTACAATTTGAAAAGGGATGCAAAATACATGAACCAGAGACAGGCGACTCTCTCACGGTACCACGAGAACGAAAAATCTCGTTGAATGGATATATACCGTATGAAATCACATTTGATTGGGATGATTTTAGTATTCCGGAGATGAATTATGCGACTTCTTCTGATACACTCAGATTTTATTGAATACGAAGCGAAAAAGAAGACCCGGATGGCCGAGGAAGGTGCCGTCCTCAAGGACTCGCAGAAAGAGACCCTGATTGTCTTTTGTGCAGTTGAATCAGTCGACGAGGATGATATTAACGGTGTCGTAGCACAGGCAGCAGACGAGGTCAGAAAGACCGCCGGACAACTTGCTGTGAAAAATGTCATGTTGTACCCGTATGCCCACCTCTCAAGTGACCTTGCAAACCCGGACGTGGCTATCTCGGTCCTCCAGGCCCTCGAACGTGAACTGAACGTAGATTTCGATGTCAAACGTGCACCGTTCGGCTGGTACAAGTCTTTTTCCCTCTCCTGCAAGGGCCACCCACTGTCAGAGCTCTCAAAGACTATTGTTCCGGGTGAAGGTGCCCCTATTAAGGTGAAAAGTAGCGTTACCCACGAATTCTTCGTGATGACTCCCGACGGGAAACGGCACGATGTCTCCGGGTACAAAGACAAAACTCCGTTTGGCTGTCTTGTCAGGAAGGAACTCGGTGAACAGACTTCCGCAGGCGGGGAACCCATTCATGTCGAACTGATGCGGTCCAAGGAACTCGTCGATTACGAACCAGCGAGCGACGTCGGGCACCTCCGCTGGTTGCCCCGCGGGAAGCTCATCCGGGACCTCCTTGCTGACTACGTGCTCCAGATGATCCTTCCCTATGGCGGGACCCCTGTCGAGACCCCGGTAATGTACGACCTCGGCGACCGTGCAATTTACGAGCACGCCGATAAATTCGGTGAGCGCCAGTACCGTTTCAAGAGTGGGAACCGGAACATGATGCTGCGGTTTGCTGCATGTTTCGGCATGTTCTCAATCATGCGGGACATGCATATCTCCCCAAATTCCCTGCCGATGAAGATGTACGAGCTCTCCACCTACTCGTTCCGTCATGAACAGAAAGGGGAGGTCATCGGGCTCAAGCGGCTCCGGGCATTTACGATGCCTGATATGCACTCGCTCTGCACCGATATGCCTGAGGCACTGAAGTGCTTTGAAGAACAGCTCGCGATGGGCTGGAAAACAGGGGAAGACTTTGGTACCGAACTCGTGGGGGTCTTCCGGTGTACCGGTGATTTTTATGCAGAACACGAAGGCTGGGTGAAGAAGGTCGTTGCTGATTCCGGTATGCCACTCCTGATAGAGATCCTTTCTGACCGGGTCCATTACTGGATTGCAAAGATTGATCTTGCCGCAATAGATGGCCAGGGACGACCGATTGAAAACCCGACAGTACAGATTGACGTCGAGAGTTCCGCACGGTTCGATATCAAGTACCACCTGATGGACGGAACGGAAGTCCACCCGCCTATCCTCCACTGCTCCCCAACCGGCAGCGTGGAGCGGGTAATCTGCGCCATCCTTGAAAGCACTGCTTCGATGGAAGTACCAATGCTTCCCGTCTGGTTGTCGCCTTCCCAGGCCCGCGTAGTCCCGGTGGCTGAACGACACCTCCCGTTTGCAGCAGATATTGCGGAAAGGCTGAACCAGGCGTTTATCCGTGCAGACGTTGATGACCGTGATGAAAGTGTCGGTAAGAAGATTCGGGAATCTGCGATGGACTGGGTACCCTATGTGATTGTTGTCGGGGATGCCGAGGTCGAAAGCGGGAAACTCACCGTTACCATCCGGAAAGAATCTGCAAAAGACAAACCTCACAAAGTTACGCTAACGGAACCGGAGGTTATTGATGTAATCCGGCAGGATATCGGCTCCATGCCATACCGTCCTCTCTATACTCCCCGAAAACTTTCGAAAAAGGCCCGGTATATCTGAAATTTTTTTTTTAATAAGTTCTAATGCAGCAGACGCAGATCCGATAGTTGTAATAGAAAAATCCCGGGTCTCCTCAAGATACAATTTCCCTAACTCCAGAAGCCCCGGTTCATCATCCACATAAAGGACGTCGATCGCCGCTGCCATCATTCACCTATCCTGCCCTCTTGCCGGGTTGGCGCATCGCTTCTACAGTGCCGAATGGTGTTATATCTGTATTAACGAGAATGACCTGACCCGACCCGGATATTATTCCCCCAATATACCTAATCGTAGATATATTTTTTGTATTGAGATCCAAATATTACAAAGGTTATTACATAAGTATGATAGGTGTTCACTCTCACGGGAGATACTAAACAACCATGATTCCAACTGTTAACGTTCATCGACCCGTTACTCTAATCAATTGCCCCGTTTGCAATGGAATTGTAAAACCAAATACAATTCCTGAAGAGATGTTTGATATCCAAGCGTCTATTG
>JAPKXR010000373.1 GCA_026394715.1 Methanomicrobiales archaeon
AGGCTCTTAGTTCTGGTTCTCCATCACTCACGATTACTGCAATCTCTGAAAGTGTTTCATTGGTTTCAAGCTGATTTGCCAATTCCTTCCAAGACTGATTTACCGTGACATCCAACAGCATTTTTCCTCCATCTTTCACACCGATCATGATATGTATGTCATTTTGTTTTATCCCTGACTCCTGAGCGTGGGATTTGGTGCCGTCAGCCATGGCAACCGGCATACTTGTATTTTCCGGATTGATTTCAATCGATTCACCGAATTCCATCACCGGTTTATTTATGGTCATTCGGGATGGGACCCCCGGGATCACAATGGTGAGCTCCTCAACGGTGTCCGATAAATCAGTTTTTGAGCGAAATTAACACTAATCCTAAACAGAGAATTTAGATCACTAGGCTAATTATTGGACATATCTAATTTTAGCACTTTGCAATCCATTTAGAGAAAAAGTCTCAATATCAAACCGGAATATTTATAGTAACTGGTGATCCATTGATCACTATGAGTTGGATCCGTCGTGTCAAGAAAGGGAACCAAATCTACCTCTATGAAATGACATCAGTATGGGAGAACGGCAAGTCGAAACAAAAATTGATCCAGTATCTCGGTACCGAGAGTGATCAGGAAAAAGTTCCAAAGCCCAAAACTAAGCGAATTCGTCCGGATCTGTTATATCCGGAACAAAGTCTTGCCGCAGGAGATGTGACGCTGCTTTGGAAGATTGCAGAGTCTCTGAGCGTCATCAATACCATTGACCGTTTCACAACAGGGATGGAAAACATCCAAGGTCCGTCACCAGGCAAATACCTCACCACCTGGGCAATTAACCGGATAGTGGACCCGGAAAGTGCAACCCAGCTGGAATCATGGGTCCGTTCAACCGTTCTGCCTATCCTTGCCGGGATGGACCCCTTGGATTTTACCAAAGATGCGTATCTTCGATCACTCGATGCCATCTGTTCGCAATCAGTGAAGACAGGTCGGATAACTACCCATATCTCTGCAATAGAATCTGAACTATATCAGAAATGGCGAAATATTCACCCACTGCCTGCGCAGACACCAGAGACTATTGCATTTGATCTCACTCCGATTCCAACCTACGGTCAGGAGTGCCCCCTCATAGAACCCGGAAGTAAAACCCATGAAACCCACCTGAATCAGATCAACTTGTCTGTTATATCTTCCCGATTTGATACATATCCACTCTCTCATTTTGTCCATCCGGGCGGTTTCCATTCGATTACAACAGTACCGGATTTGATGGTACGCCTGAAGGAGCTCATGGTTCCCAAGGGGACGATCATCTGGGACCGTGGCTATACTGCTATTGACCAGATCCATATCGTAGAAAATGAGGGTTGGAAATTAATCTGTGGCGTCCCAAAAAGAACAAAAGAAGTCAGGAAACTTATTTCACAGACTGAGCCTCCCCTCGACCCGGCATATCTGGTGCCGACACAATGCATGAACATCTATGCAGTGAAGGTTGAGTCCTCCCTCTTTGGTCTGCAAGGATCAATTGTTGTCTATGTAAATGCAGAACGTAGATTGCGGGAAATGAAGGCACGTAACTGTGCCTTACTCGAAATCCAAAACGATCTGAAGGAGATAGAGGCAACATGTGCTGCTATGAATGAGGATTCTGTCAACGAGAAGATTAGGCGAGCCGTGCCGGTATTATATCAAAATTTTTTTCAAATAACGCTCCAGCAGGATATAAACGGGTTGCGTCTTAGTTGGGTGCATAATGTCGATGTACGTCGCGAGGCAGAACGAATGGATGGAAAATATCTTCTCTATGCTACTGATTCGTCGTTGACAGCGCCTGAAATTGTTCGTATGTATTTTGAGAAAGACTTCGTTGAGAAGATTTTCAGGGATTTGAAAACATATGAGAGATTGCTCCGTTACGGCATCGACGGGAATCAAGAATATTGGGGATCTTGTTTGTTTGCACTCTGGCGTTGCGATTGAAGACAGCGTTACGTATAATGCTGGATGCCGTAAATGAAAAAAAATGGAACGCTGATAGTCTTTTAAAAAAATTGGGCAGGGTTCAGCGTATTGACTTACATGTTGGTATGGTGCAGGAGATCTGGTATGTCAATCATCAAAAAATGATAGATGATGTTTTGGCTGTAATTGGGATGAAGGATCTGTTTGTGGGTAAACTTCGTATGACCTAGTGATCAAGTTCACGCTGTTCAGGCCTAGTGATCAAGTTCACGCTGTTCAGGACTCATCATCACAATGTCGGGTTGATATTTTTGTTACCCTGCAAATCGAATCATCTCTAAATTTATGATCTGTTCGAGTATTTTTGTCTCGATTTTTAGATGAGAGAATACAGTAAAAAAAGTCCATTTTCAAACCCATCCTGTATTAATTGTTTTTGGAATGCCGCTCCATTACTGATTATACAGGCGTGCGGCTCGGGCATAACAGATGCGGGATTCTTTTTCTTTTCCAGTTTTTTCCATTACATCACCAAGATTCATCCAAATATCGGCAGAATAAGGATCTAATTTTAATGCCGTCTTGTATGACTCAATTGCATTTTGATAATCATCTTTTTTACGAAATACGTTTCCACGGCCGTACCATCCCATGGCAGACCCCGGGGAGAGTGCAATTGCCTGATCATAGTAGTCTATTGCCCGGTTGTAGTTCCCCTGCTCCACTAATGTTTCTGCGTTTCGCAGGAGAAAAATTTCTGTTACATTTGCTGGTTCGTCTTCCCTTAAATAGCGGGCACCTTTATTAGAGACATGTATGCCATGTTTATTTTTATATCCGGTGTCCTTGGAACTACTCTCTACCTGTTGCAGGCTCTTGTAAAGCAAAAAGAGCAGATAGCAGGAGATAACAAAAACATAAATTCCTCCAATGATAAGCCATGGGTCATTCTGACGTTGTGATATTAAAACAGACATCTGTCCAAGGCTCTGCCATGCGTCAGGCACTGATACATTACTTTCTTCCGGGGCCAGCACCTTCGCCCCAGTACTGGTTAATAATAACACCGACCCTAGGACTGTCACGGTTATCTCAGTCTCCTTATAATAACATCTCACATTCTAACCGATAGATTTGAGCAGTTTGTACTTTCGTTATCATCGGGGGCATATAAAAGTTCTCAAGCCATTTTGCACAGAGCCGGATACCGATGAATATACCCCATGAATTTATATTAGTGGTTGGTTTAGGAACTTAATCCGTATCAATTCACGATTTAGATAAAAGTCAATAATTTCCCTAATTTTTTTCGCGCTGTTCAGAATGTACATCTGATTAGTCAAAAAGGAATGAGATCTCAGGTTAATTTTGAGTGAGCGTATACATCCTCAATTGAATCCAATCGAACGTATGTGGAAACCATTAAGACAAAAATTTGCGCATAATCGATATTTCCCTGCTCTTACTGGCCTTGTACAAGATGTTCTGGTATAGTTCTCTCGTTGGAGTCAACTTAATGCGACTTTATCCCAGTTATGCACACTTCGTCAAGGCACCATATATAAAAGAGCGGATACGAAAAATGCAACGTTTCAGATAATTATATATCTCACCATGGTGCACTTTTAAAAAAAAAGGATCTAGTATTTTCAAAGTAGTTTATAATTCGGATTTTCGAGCTGTAGTGCACCGGCATATCGTGGGCTCCAACCCGGGTGAACAGAGAGATTTGGATTTGGAACCTTTCTATTTCAGGAAAGCTCTCTGGGATTCAATCAGCGTATTATATAACACACCTTTTTGATGTCCCGATAATTTTTATCACAGGACTTACCGACGATACAATAATTCAACAGGCCATCGCTACCGAACCGTACGGACTTATAATTAGGCCATTCAACAGCGCGTCAATTACTGCAAATGTGGCGATTTCAATTACAAACCATAGAATAAAAAGACAACTACAGGGGGTGGATGACCAGACTATACGAAAAATGATGTCCGTGCTTGATGCGATGATTATTACCGATTTTAATGGGCGGATCATTCTTTTAAACCCATACGCAGAGCGTTTGATTGACGTTACTAACGAACAGGTGATATTGCAGCCAATTAATAAATTCATGATCCTCGTTGATACGCGGACCGGGCGGAGAATCGAGGATATCGTCGGGAAGATTATCAGGGAAAGTTTAGTGATCGGGCATGAGAGTAATGTTGCTATTGTCTCAATAATGGGGAAAAAACGGGAAATTGCATTAAAAGCCCAGCCGATCTTGGATCGCAGGAAGGACTTGATTGGGGTAATCGTTCGGATCCGTGAAAAATTACAAAGTGAAAAGAAAGTGAAGCGATAATATTGCTAATATATCCCGGTCTTATGGGGGAAAGCCCTGGCATCTATGGGACCCCCTAAAAAAGCAACGCTATCTGAACTCGTGTCTGGTCAATCATGTATTGTCGTTAATTATTTAGTGTATAACTTTCATATTCCGCATGAGGGAGTTGGATATGACGAAATACATCGTATATGCGTTTAGGGGATTTCAAAAAATGCGGAAAGTTAAACAAGAGAAGCTTATAATGCATAATTTATGATAAATTATTGATCGCGTATAATATTCTGAAGTTCTGCAAATCAAATGCATTTCATATGATATTAACATAGCGAGATCTAACACTCAGGGGAACATCAAATCACGAGGGGAATCTATTGAGTTCGTCTCATCGCAAGCGCAGTAGTCAAGAATGAAAACATAAAATATTCCCTCTGAACAAAGGTTAAATAAATTATAAAAATATGGATATTAGCCAATCTTTGGACCAGGTCCGGATTTTTGGCAGACGCCGATTATTATTAATACTTTTGGAAGCAGAAAACAAATTAAATGTCAATAAAATTCTACACTTATATCATTTAATTTGCCGCATTAATACCAAATTTCCGAAAGTCATGTATCGTGGAAAAAGGGAAAATCTCTAGGTTTTCTTACAGAGTCTTTGTAATTGTTTTTTTGTGTCCTCCAATTTTTAGATGGCGATTGATGATGGCGATGATATCACAGAAGCGGCCAAGATGCCTGCCCTCACATTTCGGAATATGAAGGGTCCAAAATATGAAAATCAATAAGTCTATTACAGATGCATTCTGATGTAAATTTGGTAAACTGGTCCACGCTAAATTTCATTTATAAAAAAATGTGAACGAAAACGCACCTATCATATGCCTGGATACCTGAAATAGCAGGGCACAGGCAGCACTCAGTTTATACTCGTAGGGACAGAGTCCCCGGGGGTGGTCACGGAATGGCAGAGATAAAAGATATTATAGAGTTTGAAATTGGAAGCGCACTCTACGGGATGGATATCAGCCTGGTACGTGAGATTGTCGAGATGCTCCCGATCACCCGCCTGCCGGGAAGCCAGAAATGTATCGTCGGGGTAATAAATCTCCGCGGCGAAGTGACCATGATCGTATCCATCAGTGAACTGCTCAGCATCAGAGGGCAGTCTGATAAACAAAACGAGAAGATTATTGTCCTGGTACCAAACCTTACCGGCGGTTCAAATATCGGGATTATTGTTACGGAAGTCCACAGCGTGCTCTCGGTGCCGGTTGAGGATATTGAACCATTCAGTGGAATACTTGCCACCGATTCCGGAGGATTCGTAAAAGGTATCATAAAAACATCCTCCGGAGATAAGGAACGACTGGAAGTGGCGGGAAAAAATTCGCGGTTAATGCTGTACCTGGATATGGAACAGATCCTTACCGCACTTCACCTACCCTGTAAAATTCATTAAGGATTAGTGCGCGAATGGATGACTTTCATACCCTGGCGGCTACAATAGAACGGCTCCTTCACATACGTTGTGGGAATTACAAGGAAGATTACATCAAGCGCCGTCTTTCCTCCCGGATGAACTCAGTGAACCATAAAGAGTACCTTGCGTACAACAAGTACCTCTTAGCGAACCCTGAGGAACAGGAAAAACTTCGGAACGCCCTTACAATTAACGTGACGAAATTTTTCCGTGACAAGGAAGTATTCGAACTGGTGAAACGGGA
>JAPKXR010000010.1 GCA_026394715.1 Methanomicrobiales archaeon
ACAGGAACCGGGTACATCACCGTTAATGCAACGACAGAACCGGTTGCCTCATTTACCGCGAATGTTACCTCAGGCACTGCACCGCTGGCAGTCAAGTTCACGGATACTTCAACCAATACACCAACGTCTTGGACATGGACGTTCGGTGATGGCTATTACTCGTATATAGAGAACCCGACGCATACGTACACGAGTGCAGGGCAGTATTCAGTTACACTGACAGTGACAAATGCCGCGGGCAGTGACAAAGTGACCCGCACCTCTTATATCACAGTAACTGCGGTAGAGACCCCGGTGACAACGACCTATTATACAACCGCTACCACAGTAGCGACGACCAGAACTACTGCTCCTGTGACAACAGTACCTACAACTGCGATAACAACACTTGCTGCGACTGCACCGGCAACAGAAGAAGCATCTCTCCTGCCGCTCGTTCTGCTGGGAGGAATTATCCTGGTGGTGATCAGTGTTGTTGTCCTTTTCTTTGTCAGGAGAGCCAGGCGACGGGCGAGACGATGGGGGGAGTTGTGAACCGGAAGCCATATGCGTGACCCGACCATCTCAATTTTTTTTGACTACAACAGATTGTCAAAAAAAAGACTGTCAGGATCGGGTAATGCACGCTCCTCCCAACCCGTGAATCGATAACCTGACGGTTGATTCCAAGATAATTTCCCATGAACAGGATTCTTTGACCTGTGAGCCTGGCGTTACAACAGTTCTCATGGATGACATCATTCCCGATGTGCAGACTCTCCTTTACCCGACCGTTTTCACGACATGTGTTGCAACCATTTCAACGGATTACAACAGGAAAATTGCATGAATGGGTTACCTAAAAACACGATAAAACCGATGATTTCAGGTATTAAAAAAATGAAAATACAGTCCGGTGTTTTCATGCTAAAGATAATGTACCCTTGCTGGTTCAATTATCCCCCATGGGAATTCATTATATCCCCTCCCTTATGTTCTGAATATATAACTGCTCATGGGTATTATGATGCGGGATGATCACCCTCGAAGATGATCACAGAAAAACGCTCATAAAAGAAAACGGGTTTCCTGAAATCTCCGGCATGTGCATGTCCATTCACGAGAGGTGAGAAGGGCAGATTGCGCAGCAGCAAGTGCTGTTCCAGGATTCGTCCAGCAAGTGATGATAAAAAAACGAAATGTCCGGTGACATGAAGTACATTGCATTCACCGCGACATTTCAGGAAATGTATCTATGAAAAATATGAAAAAAAGCAGCATACTCATGTTAGTTGCATCAGCAATCCTTGTCACAGGTGTGATAATTGCGGGGTGTACATCGAATTCCGGAAGTAGCTCCTCCGGGTCCAGCGGTAGTACCGCATCGGCAGCAGTACAGACAACAGCAAATAACCCTTCGGGTACATCGTCGTCGGGTAAGACTGACCTGGCAACAAATAACGGTGACCAATCCCAGTTCAACCAGTCTGCCGCACCCTCCGGTACACCACCATCAGGTCAGATGATGAATGGTACACGTCCTTCCGGTACACCACCATCAGGTCAGATGATGAATGGTACACGTCCCTCCGGTACGCCACCATCAGGTCAGATGATGAACGGTACACCCCCTTCCGGAACACCCCCATCGGGCGTATAAACCGCAGGTGATCTGAATAAAGAAGAAAGGGGTGATTGCATTTGGAACTACGCGGAAATTATTTGGCAAATAGATAACGACACTATTGCCACTCCATATGGTTTTTAAAACGAAACTGTGAACCAGACCTTTGAGGGTACACAGGATTGGAATGATAAAATATCCCCTTTTTTATCGCACATTGTCTAATGATTAATGCGCGATTTTTTTTAGTTCCGATAGTATTTCATCAACCGAACTGAACCGGTCCCCGGGTCTTTTCTGCATACATTTCCGAATAATGTTCTGAATAACTGCTGAATCTGGTCCGACCAGTGAAAGTTCCGGGGGATTGTCATGTAGGATTGCATGTGTTACCTCTCCCATGCCGCCACCTTTGAACGGCACCTGCCCCGAAAGCATCTCGTAGAAAAGAACACCAAGCTGGTAGATATCAGTCCAGGGCCCTGGCTCCCCGTAGAGATTCGGGGCAAGCTGTTCAGGCGCGGCATATTCAAGAGAGAATCCGATGATACCAGACTGTTTTGTTCCTTCCGCCTTCGACAGTCCCCAGTCTGAAATT
>JAPKXR010000204.1 GCA_026394715.1 Methanomicrobiales archaeon
CCCTTCAACGACCGGTAGGCCGAGATTGATCGCATTCCGAAAGAATATCCGGGAGAAGGAAGGTGCGACCACGGCAACAAGCCCGGCTTCTTTGAGTGCAACCGCTGCCTGTTCACGTGAAGACCCGCACCCGAAGTTCCTGCCTGCAACAATGACCGCCCCCCGGAGCCTGCTGCCAAGCGACGGGTCCAGGTCTTCGAACACGTGCTGAACCCAGACCTGCCGGTCCTTCGTCCGGAGGTACCTTCCGGCGATGATGATATCAGTATCGATATCGGCCCCAAGGCAAACCGCATTCCCTTCAAGTTTCACGGTACTACCTCCGGGGCGGTCAGGACCCCAGTAAGAGCACTAGCTGCTGCGGTTGCCACCGATGCAAGGTAGATGCTGCCCCCGATACCCATCCGGTTCGTAAAGTTACGGTTTGCCGTCGAAAGGCAGACTTCACCTTCACCCAGTACCCCCATGTGTGCCCCGAGACAGGGGCCACACCCGGGTGTCCCTATCGTGCAGCCGGAGGCGACGATGTTTGAAAGGACACCCGTATCAGCGGCTTTTCGGAGGACTCCGGCAGAGGACGGGATCACAATTGTCCTTACCTTTACCTTTTTTCCGCGTACTATGGAGGCAAACCGTTGCAAATCTTCAAACCGCCCGTTTGTGCAGGTACCGACAAAGACCTGGTCAAGGGCAAGCCCTTCAAGCGATTCCACCGGTTTTGCAGAATCGACCCGGGGAGGAGGCGCGACTACCGGCACAAGGTCACCGAGATCAACCCGGAGCTCGTCAGCATAGGTGCAGGGCTCCGGCACCTGGTTTTCTACCCGGTGACCGAACCGGAGGAGATACTCCTTCGTCACGTCATCGGCGTAAAACAGGCCGGTTTTTGCCCCGGCCTCCGTGGCAAGGTTCGTCATGGTAAGACGGCCCTCCATGGAGAGCGATTTCGTCCCGTCACCGATATATTCAAGGGCCTGGTAGGAAGCACCGTCCATCCCGAGTTTTGAAATTACTGTCAACGCAAGGTCTTTTGCCTCAACTGCACCGTGAAAAGACCCGGAAAGCCTGACACCAATTGTTTCCGGTACCCGGAACCATGTTGTCCCCGAGGCCCATATTGCCGCCATGTCCGTTGCGCCAATACCGGTTGCAAACGCACCGAATGCCCCGAGCGTACAGCTGTGCGAGTCTGCACCGACCACGATCTCCCCGGGAAGCACCTCTCCTTCACCCATCAGCTGGTGACAGACCCCGCCCCCGATATCGGAGAAATGGATGCCCCGCGACCTTGCGAACTCCCTCAGCTCTTTCTGGAGCGTGGCCGTAGTGCTATTATTTGCCGGGACGATATGGTCGAAGAGGATATACAGACGTTCCGGGTGCGCCGGGCCAGGGCACCCCATCTCCTTCCAGGCCTCAAGCGTAAGCACGCCTGTACCGTCATGCACATATGCCCGGTCAACTTCCGCGTCGACATAGTCCCCGGCTCCTGCGCCGAGGATCCGTTCGGAAAGCGTCCTCATGCCAGCGACCCCTCTCCCTGGACTCTCTTTATCAGTTCAAGAAGGCGTTCAGGGGTGACAATCGTTTTATGCTCCCCTTCGGTTTTCACCAGTTCAAGAACACGGCATACCTGGCCTTTCGAAAGCTGGAACCCGAGTGCAGATACCACGTATTCGAGCGCTTTCGACCCGGTATGTTTCCCGAGAATGAATTTACGCTCGCCACCGACCATTTCCGGGGAGAAATATTCGTATGTTTCCGGGTCCTGGAGAATTGCAGCGATATGGATGCCACTCTCATGGGAAAAGGCATGGGCACCTACGACCGGCTGGGTCCTTGCCACCGGAATATTGGATGCCTTTTCAACCAGTTTTGAAAGGTTTTGCAGGTGGGTGAGGTCATACCGTTCTACCCCTGCTTTCATGCGGAGGGCGACGAGAACAGACTCAAGGGGAGCGTTCCCCGCCCGTTCGCCAATGCCGTTGACTGTTGTATGGAGCTGGAACGCCCCGGCCTCTGCAGCAGTAATCGTGTTCGCCGCAGCGAAGCCCATGTCATTATGGCAATGTGCACAGACCGGGACACGGACGGTCGATACGAGGTCCCCCATTACCTCGTACATCTCAAGCGGTGTCAGGCACCCGACCGTATCCGCAAAAGACAGGAGGTGGGCACCGTGGTCTTCACCCTGACGAAATACTTCCTTTAAGAAACCACGGTCTGTCCGGGAGGCGTCTTCAGCGGCGAACCGTACTGCAATCCCATGGTCGTGGACGAATTCAACGATACCAAGTGCCGCCGAAAGGACTTCTTCCCTTGGTTTTTTGTATTTATGCCTGATATGGAGGTCAGAAGTTGCAATGAAAATACTGACCAGGTCAACACCGCAGTCTATCGCACACTCTGCGTCCTCTTTCCGTGCCCGTGCAAGGCAGCAGACCCGGGCATCGAGGCCCATATTCGCGATCTCTGTCACGCATTTTTTTTCATCTGCTGATACGATGGGAAACCCGGCTTCGATTACTTCGACCCCGACCCTGTCAAGGACCTGGGCAATCGACTTCTTTTCATCACAGGTGAATGACACACCCGGCGTCTGCTCCCCATCCCGGAGCGTCACATCACAGATTTCAACATTCCACGGTTTCATGGTGTCTCCCTTCCGGACAGTTCCCGTCAATCACCAGTACTACAGGCGATCCCGGGAGGACAAGCATTTCCCGGAGACGGGTTTCATCGTCAGCCCGGCAGATTACAGGGTCAGCCCAGGCAATATAGGGGAGGATATCGTAGGCCCGCTGCCCACCCGTCATCCCCATGCAGTTGTTTTTCATAACAATGCACAGCAACGGAGTTTTTTTCTCATACACGTCGATCAATGCAGGGAGTCCGGAATGGAGGAGTGCATAATCCCCGGTAAGTGCAACGCCCGTGCTTTTTGCCGCCACCCCGATTGATGACCCCATGCCATAACTGACAAAACTGGTCCTGAACGGCGGGTTCATGCAGAGAACGCAGCACCCTGCATCGCAGGTGACCGTAATCCCTCGTTCGTCAAGGACCTTGATCGCCAGGATAAAGGGGCAGCCTTTACAGAATGAGCGATAAAAACCACGGTCTTCCCTTCGCTCGGGGTCCGTATATGCCGGGGGAACCATGCGTTGGTGCTCCCTGACAAACGGCCTCCCAAGTTCCTGTACCTCCTTACATATGCCCGGCCCTGCTGCGGGAGGGTACACAATAATTATGCGTGATGCCCCCCGGGAAAGGTTCGCTTTATCCCCGGTGCCTGCAGCACCAACAAGTGCGGTTGTCCCGTTCATCCGGTTCAGGGGCGATTGTTTCGACCACTCGCACATTGGTCCGAGCATATTTCTCGCCCGTTCAACCCGCCCTTTCATGGTGAGGTTTAGCGGTGCAATCGTCCCGGTTTTTCCCTTTCTTTCGGTATTCCCGGGAGACACTACGGCATCGAGAAGGTCTGGGGTAAGGCGGAGAATTGCGATCCTTGAGAATGATTCCGAGGCCCGGAACGCCTCTTCGACGGCTTCATGCACATTCTCCGGGCCGGGTTCTATTACCGGCACCTCGGCAAGTTCCCCGTAATATCTCGAGTCCTGTGCATTTTGTGACCCCTCGGCTTTTGGGTCATCCCCGACTACAATGACCACACCTGCCAGAAGTCCCTGGGTTGTCGCCTCAACAAACGGGTCTGCACAGGCATTCAGCCCGACATTTTTTAGGATTACGGCCGCTCTCCGGCCTGAAAGCGAATCGCCAAGGGCATATTCGATCGCCACCTTCTCGTTGATGACAGACTCTGCACCCGTCTTTTCAAGCACTCCGCTGACAGGAAAACCGGGCACTCCGTAAAACCGGTCTGCGGCAGCAAGGAGGGCCATCGTTATTGCATCTTCACCTTTCATAGCGGCTCACCCGGGACGAGGTCGCAACCCCTGCACCGGACGCACATCGTCAGTGCCATCCGGGGGTCCAGCCCTTCATCTTTTAATGCTTTTTCATGATAGCCGGCAACCCGGAGCAACCGTTCAGCACTCGGCCGCCTGGAGCCGGCAAATCCTGCAATCGGGTTCAAAGGCCTGATAACAGGAATTACTCCAAGGGTTGCAAGTTCCAGAATACATGCTTCCATTTCTTTGTCTGTTTCTCCAAGGCCGAGAATTACATTTGAAAATACGTTGCCGCGTCCGAATAACTCCACTGACTTTTTAAGGACCAAAAAAATGAGATCACGGTCATGGCCCGGGCACAACAAGGCAAACAATTCCGCCGTGGCGCATTCCAGGTTGAACTTTACTTCCTTTACCCCGAGTTCATGCAGGCGTCCGGGTGTCTGTTCGGTTGGGTAAATTGAGACACCTATCGGAAGACCAAACCCTGAAAGGTCCCTGACAACCTCGCAGACAAACTGTTCCTCCTCGTAAATATCTGAATATACACCGCTTGTTATGGAGATTGCTGCAATCCGGTCTTTTATTCCATCGACCATGGCATGGATTTCCCCGATTGTTTTTCTCCGCTTTGGCAGTCGCGGGACATTGCAGTAATGACAATGAAAGATACAACCGCTGCTGACGGTAATGTAGGCCTGGTCAGGGCAGTGCAGGCCAACCGGGTCAAGCCGGCCCTGCAGCACAATCTCCCCGAAACGGAGTGTTGCAGACCCTTCACCGGCATGGACAATTTCCACGGGGCTTGTGTCCGAAAGGGAGAACCGCACCCTCATACCATTGGAGGAAAAGAAGACAGAGCCTTTTCCCCCTGCTCCCGGTCCTGCAGATGAACTTGAAATATAGGGTGTCGCATCCCTGCCGCTGAGTCGTGCTGACCCAACGGTCAGGAGGGCCGCTTTTAATTCCTGTCCTTGCATAGGGTCAGGGCCTCCTCGTATTTCGTGTAAAACGGAATTGCAGCGACCGCACCAATACTACCACGACCATTCCTCACGATGCGCAGGTTGACATCATCGATCTCCAGGATCGACCCCTTGGTCACCTCGCCACGTTTCACCTTCCACGCGAAATCCATGAGACCAGATGGATCGAACCCCGTGTATACTGCCATGCCGGTATCTTCTGAAAGGGTGTAGCGGTCCAGCAGTCCTGCAAAATGATCGATTAAGCGGGCGGGATCGGATGATGCAAATTCGGCCACAATGCTGACACAGTTTTTCGTCCGGTACGGTACCGGGTACAGCTGCACAATCGTGTGCGACAGGTAGCGGGACTGCGGGTCCTCAACAACCCTCGCAATATTATGGACAAGGGTCCAGGTTGCCCACTGTTCAGGTGTATCAGTATCATCCACACCAATCAGGACACGCTGTCGACGTGGTAGCCAGACCGTTGACCCGGCACGTTTCCCTCCCCCTGACGGGTCATTCGTACTTCGCGTAACACCCTGCGCGTAGGATCGGCATATGGACGCACCGACACCCCCGCCGCCAAGCCCTACATAGGAGACCCTGATTTCATCCTCATCGACAAAAACTGCGCTTATCCCGGCAGGGAAATGGGAGCCCTCGAGCGCAAGGTCTGCCTCACCCGGGCGTAGCAGGTACCGCATTGTAGAACCCACATTCCGGACAGAACGGACAAGCGGACTCTGTGCATAATGATGTTGTGCCCACATGGCACCCCCGGTACAGTCGAAAAATTCGATCAGTTCTACCCGCTCGCCTGCGGAGTCCGCAACCGCAACAATCTGCGGGTACCGTATGATATACGGTTCAGGTAGGTTCACCATACAGACCTGCCGCTTCGATGCCCCTGTTGGCCCACAATACAGACCCTAATGCACCAATTCTGCCCTTTCTTCCTGCAGTGTCGATAAACCTGATCCCGGCAGATGACGCAATATCCTCAGCATCCTTCAGGCTGACGATCTCGGTCTTAATTCTCCGGCAGGCACCGTTCATTATTTTCGGGAATTCGATACCCCGGTAGTAGGCAATTCCCGTGTCGTCGCTGAAAGAAAACTCCCCGATATAATCCCGGACATAGTCAAGAAGGGCATCAACAGACCCGGGCCTGACGGCAAAATTCAATGCAGACCCCACGCAGTTGGTGGTTTTTTCCGGTACCCTCGGGTTGAGCTGGATCAACCTCATATTAAGAAATTCCACCCCGGGTACCGGGCACTGTTCTCCGCATTTCAGGGCAAGTACCCAGGTAGCTCCTTTCTCGGGGGTGTCGGTGTCATCAATCCCGATGGTGACCTTCTCGTACAGGGGTGAAAAAATACGTACCCGGTTCACCCTCGCACCGCCGACCACCATATCCTCCTCTGTCGGGTATTCAGCCCGGGTCACACCCGGTGCCTGTGGAAGGCAGGCCGCGATGCCGAGTCCGGCCCCGGCAATACCTGCCCAGGACGTGACGACTTCGTCACCCTGCACCTCGACGCCTTCGAGTGCCTGGCCGCCGATATTCTCCCCGGCAGCCCCGAAACTTGCCTGAAATAAACCAAGCCGTGCCAGCATCCTCATTTCAGTGCCTTCAACACGGGCAGAGACGGTGGCCCCTTTTGCACGAATGCGGTTCATCGCGTCCCACTCAATAGGTCCCCTCGCATGGCACTGCTCAATGATCTCTGCAAGGCCGGCACCCTTGTCCACCATCACGAGAAACCGCCGGGAAAACAGTGATCCATACTTCGTTTTAATTTCTTCGGGTGTTTTGACAATCATTTTGTCACCGGAAATTCCGTTAACAGAATAGTCGGCGAGATATTATATAAGAAGATCGATCGGGTTACCAGACCAGTAATCCGGAAAGAAAAATGAGTTTAAAGGATCTTGTGGAGCTCGAACTTGAACGGCCCGAGGGTGCCACCATAGTTACCGGCGCTGATGAATTTGACGCCTTTTACCATGCAGGCGGCCCGGATCCCTGCAGCCATTGCTTCAGCAACCGCTGCTTCCGATACCCCGTCGATGACGATTTCGAACACACCATTGATTCCATCTGGTATCTTGCTGTCCGGGATCTTGCTCTTCAGGGTCGGACAATATTGTTCGTTCGTGCTGGCAACCATGAATTTATACTTCTTGCTGCCTACTTTCGATCCACTACCGACAATGCCGCCCGGGAAGGACGTGATAACGCCACAAACTTCATCGATCGCCGCCACGGCTGCCTGCGCTCCAACGAGTGCGGACATCGTGCTGTCACCCATGACAAAGAAGTTGCCCCCTGCAACGCCCTTCACAACCCCAATCTCTTCTTCTGTCAGGAAATCTCCACCCATCAGGGGTATTGCCCATACACTCCGGTCTCCGACCTTGGTCTGGTACTCGTAGCCGTCACCAAAGAAATGGAGTTTCATCGGGAGTTTCTCTTCGCAGTCTGTAATACCGTTGAACGCGGCGGTGGTTGGTGCAGTAAGCACGCACTCTGCGACTCGTTCAATCAGTTGTTCTTTTAATTTTTTCTTGCTTGGGTGGACAATAAGTATGCCATATCCAGGCCTGCCGTCTGGGGTCTGCTGTGGGGGGACATACTGGTCAATACCTGCTTCTGCCGGACATGCGATAACTGATGTCCCAAAACCGGTCGCTTCGACGGCTGCACTGTATGCAAGTTCCTTCGTTGCGGCGGTAACGATTACAGAGCATACCCATGCCGGAAACGCTTCTGCAAACGTGTCGTCTATCTTTACACCGTTAATTTCCATATTCAAATACCTCGGACAAAGAGTGTACCATAGCCGTGATAGAATAAATTTTCTAAGTGATTTTCGGTAGGAGACAAAAGAACGTATACAAATAGGACACGAAAATTTTTTGCCCGCTTGGTGTGTTAACGGGAACGGCCTCCCTTTCAGAACCTGACAATATACCACAATATTACTGATCTAATCGGCCCCTGATAGTCACGAAATAATTATAATTTAGGCTTAATTCTATTTTTAACCCATATTTTACCATTAAATTACCAAGACCTGATAACGTACCGTCACGTTTATTATAAACCATATCATGCGATATACAACAGTTGAAGGATAAGACAACAGCCAGAGTTAAAAAAACGGTAAGGTGACAGAAAAAAACGAGGGGACCCATGCACCGGGTTAACCGCACCCTCATTTGAACAGGAATTATTTCTAAATCCTTTGGCAGAACCAGATGGCAGTCCACTAACTAGTAGCACAGGCTGCAGTTGACCACACCCATACGATATTATTCACAAGAATGGGTAGAACAACGGAGAAGATCTAAAGTTGCCGGGAGGCCGGATTAAAAACAAGGGGACCGTAACAGACGGACGCTGCACCAGGGGTTACCCCTTCTTCACTGCAGCGAATTATCATCCCGGGTAATTGCCAGAAGGATCATTTTTTAATGGAGTTCCCGGGAAAAATCCCCACCCGTTTTCGAGAAGATTCCAGGGGAACGTGATGCCCTTTTCTCCAGGAGGTCCCAACCATTAATGCCCACACCCCCGGAACCTACGATTGTGTGCAGCCTTGCACGCATGTGCTGGACTTAGCCACACCAAAAAACGCCGGTAGTGATGATGATCGATCAGGCCCCTTCATTTTTCCCGTGTCTCCCCCGATCGCCGGTGATTTCGCAACGCTGAACTTTTAGGGGACGTTTCATCAGGTCTCCAGCAGGTAGGTCAAAAATCGGGATGACCCTCCCGGAAATTACCCCCGGACTGTGTAGAACACCCCCTCCAAATCCGGGAACCGACGGCATTAAAGCCGATTCCTTTAGAAAAAACGTGCCCTGATACGGAATTTACAGCAAGGTCATTCAATCAGGCAAAGCGACCAATAATCGGGGAGTATAATCCAACAGGAACGCCCTGGTTTCTGCACCCTTGAGTTTATTCCAGGGCAGCCATAATCACCCCCGCTATCAGGCCTATAAAAGTCCCTGATTTCAGCCCGATTTTTATCCGGTGGTAGTCCCATGATAATGCATGGAAATTGGTTGTAACCTGGAACAACCCCAGTCTCTGCTATGGCAGGAACGTACCGTATACCAACCGGAACGCCAGGAAAGCCAGAAATTTTGCCGAATAATTCGGCTCGAATTTGAGATCAGACGCTTTAATGACAGCGGAACAATTTAATACTCCCGATTTACCCCTATTCTTGGATAAAATCGAAAAATCGTGCGAAAAAGCGCATCCATTGTTTCCTCGAGATGTAAGCAGGTACACTTTATTTCATTACCAGTTAACATCAATACCTTAATTCCCGGATTAAACCTGCAATAAATCCCCATTGCAATTCAGAAGAGTTTATCTACATTATTTTACAACTTTTTTTATATCGATTTTAATAATCGATCGAGCTGGTGCGTGATTAAGCAATGGCATTTGCAGTGCATATTAACATGGAGCATTGTACCGGCTGTAACAATTGTGTGGTAGCGTGCCCGGTTGACGCATTGGAACTGCATACCGTAGATCCGGCAACCAAGGAAAAGATCTACAAGGTCGTGGGCGGGAAATCCGTTGTCCTTGACTTTAAAGCAGAACTTTGCGCCGGTTGCGGCGTATGTGTAGAAGCATGTCCACATGATGTTATCAGACTGGCCGGACCCTGGAACGCAGGGACGGCAAAGGTACAGTGAGCAAAGGAGTGAGGTAAAATACATGACATTGTTTCCTAAATACTCCAAAGTACGGGATGGAGTGAATTTCGTGAACTCGCAGAAACTTCTGCAGAGCACGAGTACCCTGGTCCTGAATTCGGAGGTCTGCACAGGGTGTGGCGTTTGTGTTGACGCCTGTCCTGAAGAGGCAATCGTACTCGGACTTGTTGGGGCGGTAAGGCGGGGTGCAGTTGATTATGCTGCACCGGTGGATATTGACGAGCAGAAATGCGTTTATTGTGGCGTCTGCGTCATAATGTGCCCGTTCAATGCCCTGACCCATAAAGTTGACGGCGAAGAGAGACTCCCTATTCTCGAAAAAGAAGGGTTCCCACAATATGACATAACCGCAAAGATCGACCAGGAAAAGTGTGTTAAATGCACTATCTGCGATGAGGTCTGCCCACGTGATGCAGTTCTTCGCGATGTCCCCGTCTATGAGGGCGTCGATGCAGCCGGAAATGAGCGGCAGGTGGCATTGAAGAGCAAGACCATATTCAAGGTTGATGATGAAAAATGCACACTTTGTGGTATCTGCGGGGCAGTCTGCCCGGCAATCAATGTGAAGCACAAGCCGTTCACAGCCGAAATCGGCAAGGTTGAAGGGGAAGTTATCTGGGACGAGACAAAGTGCGATGCATGTAAAGTCTGCGTTGAACTCTGTCCTGAAGAGTGCATAACCGTAGAACGCGAGATAGTCAGCGACAAGATGGCCGGTGAAGTAACTATCGATCAGAAGCAGTGCTGCACCTGTACATGGTGTTCAACGAACTGCCCGACTGAAGCCATCACTATTGAAAAAATCTTTTCCGGGGATATTGAGTTTACTGCAACAAAATGTCCAGGTGGTTGCTCTACCTGCGTGGATATCTGCCCTGCAAATGCCATCTTCCTGCCTACCCCAAAGGCAGCAGCTGATATGAAAGGCCAGATCGAGCCCACAATCGCAGTCAACAAGGATTTCTGTATCCTTTGTGGTGCATGTGTCAATGCATGCCCGGGCGAGGATATTATCGTCCTCAAGAGGGATGGAATCCGGATTAAAGGCGAAGAAACTGAGCTTTTCAAGAAGATCAAGGCGAAACTCTTCGAGAAGAGGACATCAAAGGTTAAAGAAGATGTCCAATCTCAGGTGAACCTGAAAATGATGGAGAAGGCGTGAGGTAACAGGTATGGCAAGAATAAAAGGATACCCTGAAGCATTGGAGGCCAAGCTCCGTGACAGGTACGTGTACGGTGAGGATACGAATGGGAAATTCACGGAAACCGTAGAAAAGATCTCGATGTCAATCCCCCACATGTGCTACCAGTGTGGCACCTGCACCGCTTCCTGTCCGTCAGCTCCCCGCAGCTCATACCGGATCAGGAAGTTTGTCAGAAGAGTTGCACTCGGACTCGAAACTGAAGCACTCACCGACCCGGACCTCTGGCTCTGCACGACCTGCTACAGCTGCACGGACCGCTGCCCGCGTGATATTGCACCAACCGATGTCATCATGGCGATGCGAAACCTCGCTTTTAAACGTGATATCATCCCGGTCAATTTCTTAAAGACCGTCCAGGCAATTTACACGACGGGTCACGGTGTGCCAAATAACGATGTAAACCGTGCAGCCCGTGTGAAACTTGGAATGGATGCCGATCCCCCGACAACCCACACCTATAAGGAATTCATACCCGGTATACAGAAGATCCTCGACTATTACAAACTCAAGGCGAATGCCGACAGGATCGTCAAGGAAAGGGAGGGGTAAGCAATCATGGAAGCAAAACATAAATACGCATTTTATCTCGGCTGCATTGCCCCCAACCGGTACCCCGGTTCCGAAGCGGCTGCAATCAAGACCAGCAGGAAACTTGGTATTGAACTGGTTCCTCTTAAAGGCGCAAGCTGTTGTCCTGCACCCGGTGCATTCGGTTCCATTGACTTGAATGTCTGGTATGCGATGGCAGCACGTAACATCGTTCTCGCCGAGCAGATGAAGACAGACATTGCCCTGCTCTGCAACGGGTGTTACAAGTCAATCTGGGAAGTAAACCACAAACTGAAACACAACGATGAACTCCGTGACGGGGTAAACGAGGTGCTGAAAACCATCGATATGGAATACAAAGGCTCGATCAACGTCTACCACCTCGCAGAACTCCTCTACGACAAGAACATCGTCGGTGTTGACAAGGTCAGGGACAGCGTTACAAACCCGCTGAAGGGAGCACGGATTGCCGTCCACTATGGGTGTCACCTGATAAAGCCCAGAAAAGACCGTGAATTTGGAGCTACCGAGATACTGGACACCGAAGCACCGACCTGGATGGAAGAACTGGTTGGCGCCCTTGGTGCGACCCCGGTAGAATACCGTCAGAAGATGCAGTGTTGCGGTGCCGGTGGCGGTGTACGTGGCTACGATATTGTCCATGCGCTTGATATCGCCAACGAGAAACTGATCAACCTGCAGGAAGTTGGGGTAGACGCCCTCACTGATATCTGCCCGTTCTGTCAGCTCCAGTTTGACCGCGGCCAGATTGAGATCGAAGAGAAGTTCGGGGTCAAATATAACCTGCCTGTACTTCACTACTGTGAACTGCTTGGACTTGCACAGGGAATGAGCCCGCAGGACCTTGCACTTGATCTCCATGCGATCAGCTGCGAGCCGTTCCTGCAGAAGGTGCTGTGAAGGAGGTACTGAACATGGCTGAAAGAAAAACCAAAAAAGAGACAGCGTCCACGAAAGATACCACCGCTGCAGTAACGAAGCAGGCACCTGCGAAAGCCGCAATAGGAGAACAACCCCAGAAAGCGAAAGAGGCACGGGTTGGGGTTTTCATCTGCCACTGTGGTACAAACATTGCCGGTTCAATGGATATCAACGCGGTACAGGATTATGCAAAAACTATTCCGAATGTCGCCTATGTTGACAACTACAAGTATATGTGTTCGATGCCCGGGCAGGCCGTGATTGACAAGGCAATCCATGAGAACAAACTCACAGGTGTCGTCGTCGCCGCGTGTTCACCACGTCTCCACGAACCAACGTTCAGGACGGCAACCAAGGAAGGTGGCCTCAACCCGTTCAAGTTCGAGATGGCAAACATCCGTGAGCAGAACTCATGGGTGCACATGCATGACCAGGAAGGGGCAACAGATAAAGCAAAAGACGCAGTCCGTATCGCCGTTGCAAAGGCATCGCTCCTCGAAGACCTCTTCCCGAAGAGTGTCCCCGTTGAGAAAGCCGCAATGGTTGTCGGTGCGGGTATCGCCGGGATGCAGGCAGCCCTTGACCTGGCAAACGCCGGTATCAAGACCTACCTGATCGAGAAGACCCCGACCATCGGCGGTCGTATGTCCCAGCTCGACAAGACGTTCCCGACCCTTGACTGTTCGCAGTGTATCCTCACCCCGAAGATGGTGGATGTAGGGAGGAACGAAAATATCGAGCTGATGACCTACTCTGAGGTCGAATCCGTAGAAGGTTACATCGGTAACTTCGATGTCACCATCAGAAAGAAGGCCCGCGGTGTGCTCTCAGTGGGAGAAGCTGAAGCGATGGGCATTGTGGGAGGTGGCTGCAACGGCTGTGGTGACTGTGAGGCAGTCTGCCCGGTAGTCCAGCCAAACACCTTTGAAGAAGGAATGAAGCCACGAAAGGCGATATATATCCAGCACCCGCAGGTCGTCCCCCTGCTCTACACCATTGACTTTGAGTCCTGTATCAAGTGTGAACTCTGTGTCAAGATTTGTGGTGAAAAGAAGGCAATCGAACTGAACAAGGAAGATGAGTTCGTCAAGGTGAAGGTAGGTACTGCAATCCTTGCCACCGGGTATGATATCTTCCCAGTCGAGAACAAGACAGAATGGGGCTACAAGAGATATGAAAACGTCATTACCAGCCTGGAATTCGAACGCCTGATCTGTGCATCGGGCCCAACCGGCGGCCACATGGTCCGCCCAAGTGACGGGGTCGCACCAAAGCGGGTCGCATTCCTCCTCTGTGCAGGTTCAAGAGATAATACCGGGAATGGTAAACCGTACTGTTCAAGGTTCTGCTGCATGTATTCATTGAAACATGCCCACCAGCTGATCGAGAAAATGCCTGGAGTTCAGCCTTATATCTTCTACATGGATATCCGGTCCTTCGGTAAGATGTACGAAGAGTTCTACTACCGTATCCAGGACGAGGGTGCAAAGTTCATCAGGGGTCGTGTCTCGAACATTCTCGAAGATCCGGGTTCAAAGAACCTCATGGTATTTGCTGATGACACCCTGCTTGATCGGCCGATGAAACTTGAAGTCGACCTTGTCGTCCTTGCTGCAGCGATCCAGCCCGCAGCCGACACCAACAGGACCAGGAAACTCTTCGGTGTATCCTGTTCCATGGACGGATGGCTCCTTGAAGCACACCCGAAACTGAACCCATGCGGTACCACCACAGCCGGTGTTTTCCTCGCAGGGGCATGCCAGGCACCAAAGGACATTCCTGACACGGTTGCTTCGGCAGAAGGCGCTGCATCGGCAGCAAGTATCCCAATCCATGTCGGTCACGTGGAACTTGAGCCATACTTCGCCGTATGTATCGAGGAAAAATGCGCAGGATGCGGGATGTGTGTCAATCTCTGCCCGTATACCGCACTTGCACTCATTGAAAAAGATGGACGAAAAGTCATGCAGGTTACAGAAGCGAAATGTAAAGGCTGCGGTACCTGCGGTGGATTCTGCCCTGGTGGCGCAATCTGGATGAACCACTTTGCAACACCACAAATTATTGCTCAGATTGATGCATTCCTCCTCGGAGGCGAGCAGTAATGGCAGGACATGAAGGCCCCCCAAAACGCGAGGAAGGCGCATTTAAGCCCAAGATTATTGGGATCCTCTGCAACTGGTGTTCGTACGCCGGTGCCGATCTCGCCGGTGGCGGGCGTATCCAGTACCCGCCCGATGTCCGGGTAGTCCGAGTCATGTGCACGGGACGTATCGACCCGCTCTTCATCATGAAGGCATTCACAGACGGTGCAGACGGGGTACTGATTTCAGGCTGCCATTTCGGTGACTGCCACTACCTCGAAGGAAACTACAAAGCTGCAAAGAGGCTGTTCCTTGTGAAGAACCTGTTGAAAAACATCGGTCTTGAGGACAAGAGGCTAAGGATGACCTTTGTTTCTGCATCAGAAGGAGCAAAATGGGGTCAGGTTATCACTGACGTCGTAAAGACCGTGGAAGAGCTTGGCCCAAGCCCCCTGGCAGAACTGATGAAATAAGAAGGAATAATTCCGGCTAAACGATCCGGCTGGAACTGGCAATTGAGAGGGAGGAAAGACCTCTGTTGCCACAGTCTGCCGGGTTGTGAAGCAGGATAATAAAATAAGAGGAAAAAATATGGCAAAGATTACCCTTAACCTTATTTCCGGCCGGACTATCCACCAGGGGGTGGCGATGGAGGGAGGAAAAGAGAAAGACCTCTATCGCAAAGCTGCCGGGATTATTGAGATGGACGATTCAGACTTTAAGAAGCTCGGGTGCTGGAAAAATACCAATGTCCGTGTGACAAGTCCGTATGGCACCGTCATTGTAAAAGCACAGGAGACCTCCCAGGGGCCACACCCTGGTGTTGGTTTTATCCCCATGGGACCCTGGGCCAACCAGATCGTTAACCCGAACACATACTCTACCGGTATGCCCACATTCAAAGGAGTACCCGTTGAGGTTGAAGTTGCAATGGACCAGCCCATCATTCTCGGCGTTGAACTTGTACAGAAAGCATGCAGGGGTGAACTCTGATGACAAAGACAGTTACTGATGTGGTATGTCCGTTCTGCGGTACGCTCTGTGACGATCTCGAGGTCTCAGTTACTGATGATGGTAAACAGATCCTTGACGTGTACAACGCCTGCGCAATTGGTGCAGAAAAATTCCTGCATTCACAGGCAAAAGACCGGATCACCAGACCGAGACTCCAGCAGCCGGATGGAACCTGGAAAGATATCAGCTATGACGAGGCGGCTGATTACACGGCAAAAATGCTTGCCGGTGCAAAGAAGCCGCTGATGTACGGGTGGAGCTCGGTCAATTGTGAAGCCCAGAGCGTTGGAAACGAGATTGCAGAGACATGCCGTGCATGTGTTGATAATACAGCCGCAGTCTGCCACGGCACCACCCTGATTGCAGTACAGGACATAGGCCTGCCTACCTGCACACTTGGTGAGGTTAAGAACCGGGCTGACACTATTATCTTCTGGGGATGCAACCCTTGTCACGCCCACCCACGCCACATGTCCCGGTACTCGATATTCCCACGTGGATTCTTCACGGGAAAGGGACATAAAAGCCGTAAACTGGTGGTAGTTGACCCCCGTGTCACCGACACCGCAAAGATGGCGGATATGCACCTCCAGGTCACCCAGGGACAGGACTACGAGCTCCTTAACGCCTTCCGTGTCGCGATCAGAAACGAATGGCTGCCGGATGTCGTCGCAGGAATACCAAAAGAGAAGATCATCGAGGCGGTAACCATGATGAAGGCAGGCCGGTTCGGGATCATCTTCTTCGGTATGGGTGTTACCCAGTCGCTTGGAAAGAACCACAATATCGATGAGGCAATCGCCGTCACCAAAGACCTCAACGAATACACGAAATTCTCCATCATGCCAATGCGTGGTCACTACAATGTGACAGGGTCCGGAGAGGTCCTCGCATGGCAGTTCGGGTACCCGTATTCCGTTGACCTTACCCGCGGTTTCCCGCGGTACAACCCGGGCGACACGAGCTCTATCGACCTCCTTAACCGGGGGGAAATTGATGCAGCATTTGTTATTGGAAGCGATCCGGGAGCACATTTCCCAATCAGTGCAGTAAAGAAGATTTCACAGGTCAATTCAGTATGCGTCGATCCTCACATCACCCCGACCAGTGGTGTTTCAAAGCTTCATGTGCCTGTTGCATTCAATGGTGTTGAGACCGGTGGCAATGCATACCGCATGGATAACGTTCCAATCGACTGCCGTAAAGTTGTCGATGCTCCGGAGGGCATGCTCACCGATGAACAGTTCCTTGTAATGGTCCGCGATCGTGTGAAGAAACTCAAGGGGGTCGCATAATATGGCAGAATATATCATTAAAAACGGATTTGTATTCGACCCCGTCCAGGGTATCAAGGGCGAAAAAGCCGATGTTGCCATCAAGGATGGCAAAATCGTCAAGGACGTCTCAAAATCTGCAAAGGTCATCGATGCCGCAGGAAAGACGGTGATGGCCGGTGCCGTCGAGATCCACGCACATATCGCAGGCCCGAAGGTAAACCTGGGCCGGATCTACCGCCCGGAAGACAAGCTCTTCACCTGTACCGCAACCAAGGGAATTGAACGGACAGGCTCCGGGAATTCGATTCCAAGCACCTTCAAGACCGGCTACGAGTATGCCAAGATGGGTTACACGACATGCATGGAGGCAGCAATGCCACCGATGTTCTCACGCCACGTGCATGAGGAGATCCGGGACACCCCTATCATTGACGAGGGTGCATTCCCGGTCTTCGGCAATAACTGGTTCGTGATGGAATACCTGAAGAACAACGAGGTAGAGAACACCGCGGCATATATTGCCTGGCTGCTCCGTGCAACAAAGGGATATGCTGTCAAGGTCGTCAACCCCGGCGGCACCGAAGCATGGGGATGGGGACTGAACTGTCTCTCGATCAATGACCCGGTCCCGTACTTCGATATTACACCGGCAGAAATTGTGAAGGGGCTTATCGAAGCAAACGAGTACCTCGGTCTCCCCCACTCGATGCACATCCACCCGAATAACCTCGGAAACCCCGGATGTTACCAGACAACCCTGGACACCCTGAATCTCGCGGACGGTTATAAGGCAAAGAACAAGTTTGGTCGTGAGCAGGTCATGCACATTACCCACATGCAGTTCCACTCCTACGGTGGAGAGAACTGGGGTAATTTCGAGTCCAAGGCCACGGAAATCATGGACTATGTGAACAGTCACAAGAACCTCACGATGGATACGGGTAATGTAACCCTCGATGAGACCACAACGATGACTGCCGATGGTCCATTCGAACACCACCTGACAGGGCTGAACCACCTGAAATGGGCAAACTGTGACGTGGAGCTCGAGACTGCAGCCGGTGTCGTGCCGTATATCTACAGCCCCGACATCAAAGTCTGTGCCATCCAGTGGTCAATAGGTCTTGAACTCGCACTCCTTGCAAAAGACCCGATGCGCTGCTTCATCACGACAGATCACCCGAATGCAGGACCATTCACCCGGTACCCCCGTGTCTTCAAGTGGCTGATGAGCAAGAAGGCCCGTGACGAGCGGCTCAACACCTTCAAGAATGCTGACAAGGTCATTGCAGCATCGACCCTTGGTAGTATCGACCGTGAGATCACGCTCTACGAGCTCGCCCAGATGACCCGTGCAGGGCCGGCAAAGTCCCTCGGGCTTGCCAATATCTGTGGGGGCCTAAAGCCAGGCATGGATGCTGACGTTGCCGTGTATGATTTCAACCCTGATAAACCACTTGCAGACCCCGAAATGATTGAAACCGCCTTCTCAAGGGCGGCATATGTCTTCAAGAGCGGTGTGCAGGTAGTCACACACGGTGATATCGTAAACATCGGCAACAAGCGCACCCTCTGGGTTGATGTCAAGGTAAATGACAACCCGCAGGTCATGCGTGATATCAAGGAAAAATTCCTGAAATACTACAGCATGACCCAGGCAAACTACGAATCACTCGGACACCACTTTGTCCCGAATCCGTTAGCCTTAGAGGTAGATGCAACCCAGGTGTAGGTGAGTACCATGGAAACCGTAACTATAACCATGAAAAATCCCCCGGCGTTGTATCTCGAGGCTGAACACATCTGCCCGGATGAATTTGCCGGGAAAACAACCGCACAGATCGCAGAACTCCATGTGTACGAAGGGAATGTAACTTCCACACTTGGCAAGTACTTCGAAATTTCCGGGAATGCCGGGGCAACCGCCGAAGAAACGAAAATCGTTGTTAAAGGCGATGTGAAGAAAGTCAAGTACATCGGCATGAAGATGAGTGCCGGCGAGATCGTCGTTGAAGGCTCAACGGACCTGTATGCGGGCGCATGGATGTCCGGCGGCAGGATGCAGGTCAAGGGCGATATCCAGGCCTTTGCAGCAACGGCGATGAAAGGTGGAGAACTCATTATCGAGGGGAACGCCGGAAATTACCTTGGTGCTGCATACCGCGGCGACTGGCGTGGCATGTCCGGCGGGAAGATCCTCGTGAAGGGGAACGCCGGCAGTGATGTCGGCATGTACATGACGGGTGGTGAGATGGTCATCAACGGGGACGTGGATGTACACCTTGCGACCCATGCAGAAGGCGGGAAAATCACCGTCAAAGGAAACGCACCCGGCAAGGTTGCCGGACAGATGGTGGAGGGAGAGGTCATCATCTTCGGCACCATCGACGTGATGATGCCAGGTTTCAAGTATGTCGATGATGTAGACCTTGAAATCGACGGGACGACAGCAAAGTTTGCCCATTATATCGGTGACACCGGCGAGCGTCACAAGAAAAGAAAGGGACAGATGGTATACGGTAACTTATACCAGAAAATCTGATCTTTTTCACCAAAAGAGCGCACTGCAAATTCATACGATTGAACTGTGGGTGCGGTACTTCGTAATACTTTTTTTATTTCCCATCGTACCACCGTAATTATTGATTCCGGATTTGGGGGTAATATTTGAATATTCCCCCAATATAAGTAATTATTTTAATCTTATTATATTAAAAAATAAAAGTATAAAACACAACCCTTATATTAAGAGTATATGAATATACAATTGTCCCATGAGGGGACGTGCAATAGTGACCTTCAGTCTGCATTCGTGAGCCGAGGCGCTCATACACTTTCAGTGAACGTATTGTACAGTTTGGTAAACGTAAGTTAATGGAGGAAAATTATGGCAAAATATAAGGAAACAATTGACCTTTATGACGATGAAGGGAAGCTGCTCAAGAGCGGCGTCACCCTTGAAAAAGTCAGCCCCCTGGTCAACCCGGGTATCAAGAAGATCATCGACCTCACCAAGAGGACAGTCGCAGTCAATTTCGCCGGTATCGACGAAGCATTGAAGACCGGAAAGGTCGGCGGCAAGAGCAACCAGATCCTCGGGCGCACCATGAAAGTGGACTGTGTCAAGGACTGTGATGCACTCTCGGCCAAGATCAAGGAGATGGTCGAAGTCACCGCCGGTGACAACACCAAGATCACCAAGGTCGGCGGCGGCAAGATGATTCTCGTCGAGTGCCCAAGCTCACGTCTTGAGTCAGCAGCCACCTATGATGCCGCATCAACGGCAGTTGCAGCAGCCACCACCTATGCACTGATGGATCAGTACAAGGTCGATATGTTCAACATGTCGATGGTCAAGGCTGCAGTCTGGGGTACCTACCCGCAGACAATGGACATGCAGGGAGGCGCTGTCGTCTCTATCCTGTCCATTCCGCAGAACAACGAAGGTCTCGGGTACGCACTCCGTAACATCCCTGCGAACCACGCAGCAATGATGACCCACCGGAATGCAATCCAGGGTGCAGCACTTTCGTCCATATTCGAGCAGGCCGGAGAATTCGAGATGGGTATGGCAATCGGTCCCTTCGAGCGTGCACAGCTCCTGCTTCTCGCATACCAGGGCCTTAATGCAAACAACCTCGTCTACGACCTCGTCAAGGCGAACGGCAAGACCGGAACTATCGGTACTGTCGTCCAGAGCCTGGTAGAGCGTGCCATTGAAGACAAGGTCATCAAGCCAGGCAAGAAAGCCAAGAGCGGCTTCACATTCATGGACACCAAGGACCCGATGCTCTGGAACGCCTATGCATCAGCAGGTACCCTTGCAGCAACCATGGTAAACTGTGGTGCCGGACGTTTCGCCCAGGCAGTTTCTGCAACCCTGTTATACTTCAACGACCTGCTTGAACATGAGACCGGCCTCCCAGGCTCCGACTTCGGTCGTACAATGGGTGTCGCAGTCGGGTTCTCATTCTTCAGCCACTCGATCTATGGTGGCGGTGGCCCAGGTGTCTTCAACGGTAACCACGTTGTCACCCGTCACGCTGCCGGTGTTGGTATGCCCTGTATCGTCGCAGCATGTTGCCTCGACGCAGGTACCCAGATGTTCGGCCCGGAGGCCACATCGAAGATCTACCAGGACACCTTCGGTCAGATCGATGAGTTCAAGAAGCCGATGCAGTCGGTTGCAAAATCTGTATAATCCAAGCAAGGATTCGAATGACAGAAGCCAAATTTCCCCAGGCAAGGATTGTCACCGAGCGTTTACTCAACCCGGAAACAGTGGAACGTCTCCTCAACCAGATTATTACCGTTGAAGGTATCCGGAGGATCATCCTGAATGGTCCCCGACTCCCCTCTACAATCCCTTACGGGCCAGCCCGTAATGTAACAAATCCTCATTCCATGAGAGGAATGATCAAGGTTGGCGATCAGGAGATGGAGCTCGCCGTTCATGTTGGGACGATACTGCTCGAACTGGAAAGCCGCGATGTGATACCCTCACTCAAGGCTGCTTGTGACACGGTCTTTACCGAATTCACATACCGGGTCCAGGAAGGACGGTACATGAAAACGGAACCAACACTGTCTGACTATGCAAAGTACGGACCTGATGCGGACAAGAGTATTATCGGAATGTCGGACCCTAAAAGCAAAACGGGCCCCGTAATTCTCCAGGGAATAAAATAACTATGCCGATGGGAAGAGTTACCCAGGTTGTCGATTGCCGCGAGGCGATGGGCATGGGAAAAGGTGGAGGAATTGCCCAGCGTGGGACCATATCAGAATGCCGTTACCCGGATGTTATCGTGGTCGGCATGTCCCCCGGACGGCGCCATGTCACCAAGCCCGTGTGCGATATCACCTCAGCATTACGGCAGCAGGGTATCGAGTACAGTATCAGTACGCTGGTGCTGAACGCCGGAAGCGGCGTGCCCCCCGATGCACAAAATGTCGGAGGTGGCGTACTCGGAGCATATTTCGGCATAACAGAGAAAGAGATCCGCCAGATCGAGAAGCATAAGCTTGCCATCCTCCACCATGGAAATGTTCGTTCCCACGTAGTCCACAAGGTGCGATACATTCTCCAGGCTTGCGATATCAGGGCAGTCGTGGTCTCACAGGCCCCGATTGACTTCGAGGATCTCGCCAAGGTGGGGGTAAGGACTGCAGTGGTCATGCCGCCAGCAGACAAGGTGAAGACCAGGGGCACCGTGATGGCGATTGTCAGCGGTGTCACAAGAGGTCAGACACCAACGCGTGAAAAGATGGCCGATGTCATTCATGCAGTAATGAAAATAATGAAATCCCAAACTAATCAGGAGAGATAAAACATGGCTTACAAACCACAGTATGGACCTGGTTCATCCACTATCGCCGCAAACAGGCGCAAGTACATGGACCCGGCTTCGAAGCTGGAAAAGGTCCGCGATGTGACCGATGAAGACCTCGTACTGATCCTCGGGCACCGTGCACCAGGGTCCGCATACAAGACTGCCCACCCCCCGCTCGCAGAACAGCAGGAACCAGCATGTCCAATCAGGAAACTTGTGACCCCGACAGACGGCGCAAAGGCCGGGGACCGCATCCGCTACATCCAGTTCGCTGACTCGATGTACAATGCACCCTGCCAGCCCTACCTCAGGTCATACCTCGAGGCATACAAATACCGCGGGATTGACCCCGGAACCCTCTCAGGACGTCAGATCCTTGAATGCCGTGAGAGAGACCTCGAGAAATACTCCAAAGACCTCGTCAACACCGTCCTCTTCGACCCGGCCCTCACCGCTGTCCGTGGATGTACCGTGCACGGGCACTCCCTTCGTCTCGCAGAAGACGGGATGATGTTCGACATGCTCCAGCGCTGCGTCCTCGACAAGAAGAGCGGCATTGTGAAGTATGTGAAGGACCAGGTCGGCGTTCCACTCGACCGTGAAGTTAAGGTCGGAAAGCCAATGGACGAAAAGTGGCTCAAGGCACACTCAGGTATCTTCCATTCACTCGTTGGCGTGGCATTCCGTGATGATGCAGAATATGTCGAATACGTCCAGCGTGTCCACTCGCTGAGGACCAAATACGGCTTCATGCCAAAGGAGTGATTAAAGATGGCAACAAAGAAAATCGAAAAAACCCAGAAGCTCTTCCTGAAGGCGCTCAAGACCAAATTCGCAGAGGACCCCCAGGCAACCCAGACCGTATTCAAGCGTGAAGGCCTGAAACAGTCCCCACGGAAGATAGAGTTTATCAAGGAAGGCCAGAAGGTAGCGATGGAACGTGGGATCAGCCAGTACGACCCGCTCCGCTGCCACCTTGGTGGTATCCCACTCGGTCAGCGCCAGCTGATGACCTACGAAGTCTCCAACACCGGCGTCTTCGTAGAGGGTGATGACCTCCACTTCGTCAACAACGCTGCCATGCAGCAGATGTGGGACGACATCCGGAGGACCATCATCGTAGGACTCGACCTCGCTCACGCGACCCTGCAAAAGCGTCTCGGTAAGGAAGTCACCCCTGAGACCATCAACGAGTACCTCCACATCCTGAACCACGCAATGCCCGGTGCGGCAGTTGTCCAGGAACACATGGTTGAGACACACCCAGGCCTCGTCGACGACTGTTACGTCAAGGTATTTACCGGCGACGACGAGATGGCAGACGACATCGAGCCACAGTTCCTGGTCAACATCGAGAAGCTCTTCCCAGGCAAGAGTGCCGAGGCACTCAAGGCCGCAGTCGGCAAGTCGATGTACCAGGCAGTACACATCCCGACGATCGTATCAAGGACCTGCGATGGTGGGACCACCTCAAGATGGTCAGCCATGCAGATCGGTATGTCGTTCATCAGTGCGTACCACATGTGCGCCGGTGAAGCAGCAACCGCAGACCTTGCATACGCCGCAAAGCACGCGGGTGTCATCCAGATGGCCGACATCCTGCCAGCCCGCCGTGCCCGTGGTCCAAACGAACCCGGTGGCATCAAGTTCGGTCACTTCGCCGACATGGTCCAGACCGACCGGAAGTACCCGAACGACCCCGTCCGTGCATCCCTTGAAGTTGTGGGAGCAGGTACCATGTTATTCGACCAGATCTGGCTCGGATCCTACATGTCCGGTGGTGTCGGGTTCACACAGTATGCAACCGCTGCATACACCGACAACATCCTCGACGACTACACCTACTACGGTATGGACTATGTCAAGTCCAAGTTCGGTGGAGCCGGCAAGGTACCATGCACGCAGGAAGCAGTCAACGATGTTGCAACTGAAGTCACGCTCTACGGTATGGAACAGTACGAACAGTTCCCGACTGCACTCGAGACCCACTTCGGTGGCTCACAGCGTGCATCCGTCCTCGCAGCCGCATCAGGTCTGTCCGCCGCAATCGGTACCGGAAACTCCAATGCCGGTCTGAACGCCTGGTACATGTCCATGCTCCTGCACAAGGAAGGATGGTCACGTCTCGGGTTCTTCGGCTACGACCTGCAGGACCAGTGCGGTTCCGCAAACTCGATGGCCATCCGTGGTGACGAAGGTTGTATCGGAGAACTCCGTGGACCAAACTTCCCGAACTATGCGATGAACGTCGGTCACCAGGGAGAGTACGCTGCAATCGCAGGCGCTGCTCACTTTGGACGCGGCGATGCATGGACCCTCAGTCCCTTAATCAAGATCTGTTTCGCCGACCCCTCGCTCAAGTTCGACTTCTCCGAACCACGCAGAGAGTTCGCAAAGGGTGCAATCCGCGAGTTCATGCCCGCCGGAGAACGCTCCTTAGTCATACCAGCAAGGTAAGACCCATTCATTCATTTTTTTTCTTTTACTTGGCGTCCTATTCCTGCCATCCAGCACTGATGGCACCGACCATAATGGAGCCGTATAATTAACAACCATAATCGAATTATTCAAGGCCCGGTCTAAAATTCATAGAATTGACCTGAATCAGGAAACGGTCTTCCCTGGCCGTTTATTATCGCAAATAGTATATAATTTTCATTTCATTGAACCATCACCCCTACCGATGCCATTCGGGATCGTGATTCTTTCCGGGAGGACGATCGTATGAGGCCTTAATGAGGTGTGCGTATTTGTAAGAATTGGAAGGAATGTGGGAAGGTGGGGGCTGGGTTAGGGTTGAGTCTTCCAGCCCGGAAGTTCCGACTCCTGGATAACCTCTGCAACCGTATCCACTTTTTTGCCAGATAAAAACCATATTGACCTCAAAGCAGAAAACCTGCCTTGAAAACAGAGGTGACATCAGGGCGCCCACTTTGAGATCACCAGTCTCTGTGCGTTTATTGAGGCCAGTTTGGCCTCCTTTGTCCTCAAGTGCCTAATCCTGCTGGTGGCAGCGATTTTAGCCCGATTCCGGCGATAATAGGCCGCCTGTTGTCCCTTATACTTTTCCTGGTTCCGCAAACGCCACCGTTTCAACCTCGGAATTGCCTTATTCGGTTTTTCGCGACCTGGCAATATTTTTCATCGATCCAGATTCACTAGAGGCTCTGATTCCAGACATACAACCCATACCAGTATCTTTGCATACGGTTGATGACATTACAGTACACCAAAGGGGTGGTTCGTGTATCGTTCGCTGCAAATTCCTGTACACCTCGCTCTTCCAACATGATGTTGTGCCAAAGAATGTGTTAAGAATGGAAAATTATCTTTCCCTTGCAAATATGAGGATAACGAAAGAACTATGCCCTGACCCTGTGAGAGGAATATATGGCGCCGCTGTTATCACTTACCGTCCTTGTCGATAATAATACCATAATTGATCATTACTTTTCCGGGGAGCCCGGACTCTCTTTTCTCATTACCACGCAAGGCAGGAAAATCCTTTTCGATACGGGCTATTCAAATTTATTCCTTCAGAATGCTAAAAGCCTTGGAAAGGACCTTCTTGACCTGGACATGGTTGTCATCTCACATGGTCACCTCGATCATACCGGTGGGCTACCAGACCTGGTCCGCCACCTGACCCGGGCTATCATCGAAGAGGTCCCCGCCAGGAGACCGAGGGTCATTGCCCACCCCTATTGTTTCTACCCACGTCCTAAACTGCCCATTCCAAATATCGGATCAATAGTAACCGAAGAAGAACTACGAAGACACTTTTCGGTGGAGTTATCCACAAGTCCACGCTGGCTTACCGAAGACCTTGTTTTCCTGGGACAGATCGGGAGGACATTTGATTTCGAATATACCACAGCAGGAAAACGGAAAATTTTGATGCCGGATGGCAGAATAGAGGATGACGAACTTCTTGACGATACCGCACTTGCGTTCCGGAGTGAGAAAGGACTGGTCATCATCACCGGTTGTTCTCACGCGGGAATCTGCAACATCGTGGAACACGCAAAACGGGTGTGTGGAGAGGAGCGGATTGCGGGTATTATCGGGGGCCTCCACCTTCTTTCACCGGACCAGCCCCGTCTCAAAAAGACGGTATCTTACCTGCGGAACCTGCACTTACAATCCCTGCATGCCTGTCACTGCACATCGTTATCCTCAAAAATTGCCCTTGCAGCCAGTTGTCCCCTGCAGGAGATCGGTGTAGGGATGACACTTATATTTGAGTAGCTCTCAATAATCACCTTTAATTCCTTCAGTGAATGACTCATTATCCAGTTGATTGTGATGAGCGACCCTGTACCACTCAAAGGAGTCCCCGGCATACTCCGCCCGTTCAAGGAATATCTTGAGAAGCATGGTTTTGTCAACGGGGACCAGATCGTATACTATGGAGTGCCCGGTACCTGTACCCCGTTTATTGAACTCCTCGCATTTGCAGTCCGTGGACTTGGGCTTGAACAGGTGTTTGTCCCATATTTTACAGAAGAGAAAGCGAAAAGAATCGGGTTTGTTGAAGAAATCGGGATGCAGGTCTCACAAGACCCGGTACCGCTTCATCCAAAAGCGCTCATCATTATGGGTGGACTTGCCATGCCAAACGTTCCGGTTACTATCACTGATGCAAGAATAGTAATTACCCGCCATCCCGAAGCGGTTACGTTGGGGATTTGTTTCATGCATATGTTTGAGAAAGCAGGCTGGAGGAAAGAGATTAAATACGATCTTCTTATTGATGCGAGTATTGATCCGGTAACAGTAGAAACACAGACGATGACGCTGTCGGAACGGTCCCGGTATTTGATCAATCTTTACAATCTGACTCACCCGGGATCCGAACATAAATAAGATACGTGTCCTGAACGCCCTGATAATCTTCTAACGGGTTTCGATGGAAAAAATATTTTTTTATATCTACTGTTTTTAAGGGGATTCACACATGATTTCGTTGATCTCTGTCCCAAACTTCTGGCATAACGCGGGATAATACCTGGCAGATACGAAAAAGCAGGTGTATCAATTGTGCGGTAAAAACCGGTTTTATGGATCCATATTTTTCCGGAAAAAATTTCGCGAATTGGTGGATAGGGGGCCCCTGGATCTTTATTTCGCCTTCATTGCATGAAAATCATAACCCGGAACATAATTGGGTACTTTATTTAATGGAGTCGTGGCCGGAACGGTCTTTGGGATCTCCATCACCCGGTAGAATTCTGCTAAATCCATCCCGGCATACACTGCCCCTTCTTCAATCGTCATGGAACCTCTAAGATCCATGATGTTCAAGGGTGCACCACCCTGCTGAATACTCCCTATTGGGGGGACCGTTACCTGTAAGAACCCAACAGTATTGAGCAGGGCGATAGCACCAAAGAAGATACAGACAGTCCCCAGGACAAAGAGTAAAGGTTTGGCCGTTTTTCCTGCAATCGTCATCCTAATGACTGGTGTTTTAGATGGGCAGACATCCACACATGTTGTGCACCCGATACACTCTGAAGCATTGACTGCTGTTTTTCTTCCGGGCTCAATCCCCATTGGGCAGGACCGGGCACATTTTCCACACTCCATGCACTCAGAGCGGGTAACCCTCGTCGGACTTACCAAAGAGAAGATCCCAAACAGGGCACCGGCCGGGCATAGGTACTTACAGAAGAATCGCCCGATAACGAGAGATACCGCAAGAACCACGAGGAGAATGAGTAATCCGATTCCGTTTTCATTGAGTATCTCTGCACCTGACCAGATATGAGCATACGCAACATAGGGATCATACGGTGATACCCAGAGCGTAGCAGTAATCCAGGCCATTCCGATGACAATCGCGAGGATAATGTATTTTACATACCGGAGCACTCTGTCTGAATGGGCTGAAATGGAAAGTTTTTTGGGAGTTAGCTTCCCGATAAACTCAAAGATGGCCCCGAACGGGCAGATATTGCCACATATCGCTCTGCCAAAAATGATCGTAATCCCAAGAGAGAGGAATAGCAGGGTCATCGTCCCTGAGAAGAGTTTCTGCAGATTAGCATGGCCTGACAGCCAGATCTGCAGATTCTCGAGCCCACCCAGGGGACATATTGCATGAACCGACGGAAACGCAGCTCCTGCGGTGATATGCAGGTAATTAAGAATCATTGAACCGATGAGAATTATTCCGAGAATCGCCCACCGAACATATCTGACATTCATTGGAACTCCTTGATCATTCACCCATAACCCACGGTGCGGGTATCTCTGACGGGAATTCATCTTACCGGGGTGAGTCCAAACTTAGGCACCACCCTTTCGTATCATGCGGTCAGATCAGGTATATACAAAACCCGGGTATGGGGGAGATGCTGATAGTATGTGCCTACCCCTATTAATCCCTCACCATCCCGGATTGCACAATTTTCTAAAAGCTTTCGCGAGGGGATGTGAGTATGATGGATAGTGAGTCCGTGGTCAAAGTAACAGAACCTGTAATTTCAGAATGTCCTCATACCAAACGTATGGCCTATCGCGGACTTACCCAATTTCCCCCCCGAAAATCTGTTAAAACAACTCAATATACGACCGAATTATCGAAACGATACCAACAGGAGGGTATCCACACCCCACCCCAAACCCTAAAATCCATTCTCGTTCGTTTAAATCGCCCGCATTTGGCTCCGATTGCCACAAATACTTAATAAGGCTAAATTGGGCGTATTTCCATTTATTCAACCGAAATCTGGCCGTTTTTGGGTTGCAGCCTTTTCCAAAACCCCATAAAAGACCTCGTTAAACGCAGGATTTACCAATTTCCAGATTACGTTGGCCATTTTAATGCCCCACCATGAGACACGATCACCCTGGACCCAGGCCTGACCATCTCGGTCCTCAACCCAACCGCCACCTTCTCCGACGACATCAACCAGAACTCCATCGTCCTGATGATGACCTACAGAAGTATTGCATTCCTGTTCATGGGTGATGCCAATGCCGATGTCGAAAGCCGAATTGCTAATAGCGGAACGACTCTTCAGGCAGATTCGTTACCTAATATACTGAATCATTAAGAAAACGATTATGAAATTTTATTGGCCTGCAATCGCCCTTATTATCCTGGGGATATTCATTATCGTTTCCCCATGGACTATCGCTCCAGTCTGTGAAGTAAATGGGATGTATGCCAAGCTAACTTCAGGAAAAGATTTCCCCATGCCCTGTGGGTGGACTGTACGGGCAGAGCTCGGCATCGGTGCCCTTGTTGTAGTTGCAGGTATACTTCTCGCATTTGCTAAATCTGCAGAGGCGAAGATGATGGTCGGAATATTCGGTGCGGTCCTCGGTCTCCTGGTCATTTTATTCCCAACAGTAATCACAAAGATGTGTGCCCTGGCCGATCATCCCTGCAACATTCTGACAAAACCCTTGCTCATCATCCTCGGCCTTATTGTAATTATCGTATCCGGCTGGGTAATTTATACGTCACGAAACGAGATGGGAAAGGATGGATGAAACTAAAATCCAGGGTCTGCTAATAACCAATCACCCATTTTCTATTGTTTCCCGGTGAAGACGGGTTATCCGGATCATGTATCACTTCAATGTTCGCGGTGGTGGTTATCCTTCTCATTTATACCTGGCATAAAGGAGGGTAATACCTGGCAAAACGCCCTTCCCGCACTTCTGATACCATTCCTTGAGCAATCAGCCGGTGCATCCATCGTGTGACTGATGGTCCAGCGAGGCCAAGCTGATCAGCGAGCTCTCCACGGGTGATACCAGGATTAGCCCCAACCAGGGTGATAATGTTGTTTGATGTCGGACACTTCCGGAACAGGATCTGCTGCTGGTCTGCATGACCATAACGCCCATGGTTTTCAAAGAAATGATATCCCCCACCTTGCTCGATGCAGACGATCTTCTTCATGCGGTCAAGGTATGCGATGTGGTACCGCAATGTGTGCAGGTTGATACCAGTCAGTGAGGCCAGCATCGGGACATCAATACCCGGGTTCATGAGGATTGTCGAATAAATCAATTGCCTCTTCTCGTGCTCAAGAATATTCTTCCCTGACAGGCGCCGGTAGCCCCGGAGCAAGACTCTCCGCACAGGTGCATTCCAATCAAATGGGTCCCGCTGAAGTTCCCGTTGTACCTGGCACGCGGGAGAGCGTTCCTGGCCATGGCGGGGAACCTGTGGCATCGGCCTGTTACCCCTCTCCTGCATCATACCATTATTAACAATTCCCGCGGACCCCGCACCATAACGGTACGCATGACCCCCCCCACTCCTGGCTGTGGATTGATCTGGAACACCAGATCTGTCGCTATCGCTATACGGTGCAAGCGGCAGTGCAACGAGGGTTAGCATGAGAAGTACGAGTAGAAGGGTTCCGGGTTTCATCCTGCTAAGAACGTAGTAGTGAGGAATTATATAAGACCTCAGAATACGGCAGATGTTTACCCAATCGACCATAAAAGCCCGGAACAGCATGTGTAGCTGCCAGTCTGAGAAATGGTTTATCACACCGGGATAACGTATGATGCAGGACCGGCGAATGATGGATCAACCACCATCATGATGCCGGCAATCAATGGAGGAATACATCCATGATGAAAAAAATCTTGATTTGTGCGATTATCGCACTGGTCCTCGTCCCTGCCTCAGTAATGGCAGCAGGGTTCGGAGGAAAAGGTACAGGGACCGCATCCGGCCAAGGGCAGTGCCTCCAGGATGGACAGAACTGCGTGAACCAGACCTGCCAGCAGGGCACAGGCACCCAGGCACAATATCGCTTTGGTGCACTGCAGAATGGAGCAAACGGGGCCACGGGTACCCAGTGTTCCGGCAATGGTCAATGTAACACGGTAAAGAACCAGACCCGTTCCATGCTCCGCCTTCATGACGGATCATGCGGGGGCTGTAAAAACACACCCTGAATCCGGAGGCATTATACACACTGGACAAATTCCAGTAACATTTTTTAACTCTGTGATTTCATGAGGTAACCTAATGAGAAAAATTACTATTAATGCAATTGTAGATATTGGCTGCCTGGTTACGTTCATTCCGTCGCTCATTTCCGGGCTTGTGCTATACCTGGTCCTTCCATCAGGTGGAGGCCGGGGGAACAGCTGGTCATTGTTCCTGAACATACCACGAAGCCAGTGGCTGAACCTTCACAATTACACGTCACTGGTATTTGCTGCACTGATTATTATCCACCTGCTCCTGCACTGGATGTATTTCCGGAATATCAGGAAATGCCTGATTACAAAAGATAAAGCAGCATGTGATGTGCCAGCCCGGTAATCTTGTTTTTTGTGGGCCTGGATTATCCACAATCAGGGCAGCAATTCTTATGCACAACGGATTATCTTTTAATGATTATGCTCATATGTGTAATTATAGTACGGGAAACCGTATCAATCGGTGATACATTTGCCAGAACAAACAAACAAAACAAACAACGAGGAATCTACTCCATCCCCTGAACAAGATTGTATTGATGAACATACCTGTGCATGCGGTGAAAAGCACCCGCACCATGCCGGTGGGATCAGCCAACGGGATTCCTGCGCATCACCTATGAAATTTGGAAATTCCTGCTGCTGCGAACCCGGTGAAAACACAGATAATGCCCCCCACCGCTGCGGACATGGGCCCCGCTGCAGATAAAGCAGCGATCCTGAAAAACCATTAATTCACGGAATAGTGAAAATAATGGACCTTTTTTCACACGATCCATGAATTTTTGGAAGAGTATATTAAATCCATTCCACCCGGGAACATTAATTTCTAACATGATACTATGACTGATAAGGAAGATAGCGTAGTGGACTGCGAAGGCCCCGTAACAAACCCGTGCCCCCGTAGGGGAAGACCCCGAGTCAGGCGTAATATTGAAGGCCTGGGAGAGTCGCGATGTTACGAGCCCCGCTGCTGCCCCCAGGAAGATGGCATGGGCATCTCGCTGAACCCGGAGGAGATTGAGCTGATCCGGCTTATCGATCTGGAAGGGCTGGAACAGGAAGAGGCAGCAGAGAAACTCGGGGTCTCACGTAAAACCGCATGGCGGGATCTCCAGGAAACCAGGGCCAAGATCGCCGATGCACTTGTCAACGGGAAAAGGATTGAGATGGCCGGCTGCCAAAAAGCAGCAGAAGGCCGGTGCCCGAAGTGCCCACGATAATCGTGTAGTTTTCGTTTCGTACATTCACACATTTTAAGTATTTTTGCTCATATGAGTAACTAAGGTTTCCTGATGCAGGGAGCCCCGAGGCCTCGAAATGAGCAACGTACCCAATAAAATACCGGTCAATTATGCAGAGGCTGCCGAGATTCTGAAAAAATTACTTACCCTGAAAGGGTCTCCGGTAGCGATCAAATTTGCAATGAACAAAGACGAGATCCCCACAGGCATGGAGGAACTGGATAAAACAATTCGACATTGTTCTATGGTGAACCTCGCCCGGAATGAAGGGATAATCTTCTATGCCACTGCCGGAAAACACGAGTGCAATGGCGGTGCATGGGCACTGGGCCTCAGGGATATTACCCCGACCCTGAAGAGTGGGGATTTTTATTTCAAACTGGGAAAATACAACAGCGCTGCTGCATGCAAACGGACCATCGACAAGGTCCCCCATCTCGGCACAGGCGACACCTACGCAACATTGTATGCCCCGCTTGAAAAGGCGCCCTTCACCCCGAATGTAATTATGATCGTGACTAATCCCCGGAACATGCTCAAACTTTCCCAGAGTGCGCTCTTCACGCTAGGCGGGAGAATTCATGCGGGATTCTCCGGGATCCAGTCGGTCTGTTCTGATGCAACAGCCCAGACATACCTGACAGGGCGGCCGAATTTCTCGCTCGGTTGTGATGGGTCGAGGAAATTCTCAGGGATTGCCGACGATGAGATGGTGATGGGGTTCCCGGCCGAGATGCTGTCGGAGATCATAACCGCATTAAAAATCGTAATTGGTGCACCCGGTTCAAAATAGAGATCGTTGGTTCGGGGATCATGACAAAGAGTAATGCATGGTGTGCCGGTGTATCCAGAGGACAACTGGGTGAGGCACAGGTATTCCTCCCACCTCCGGAGATTCTTGTCGGTACCTGATCCTTACCTATTTACGCTCATACGGGTAATAATTCAATACCAATAAGTATGAGGATTTACAATGCCGAACTTTGACGGGACCGGACCTCTGAAACGGGGCCGGGCTATTGGACGGGGACTGGGGCCCTGCAAAAAAAACGAAGACTGCGTCGGCTGTGAGCGAATAAAACCTGTATCTCACACAGATGCGATTGAACCTGCATAACCTTTCCGGAGGATACAATTGACATCACCATTCATTAGTGTCCAAAACCTCTGCATGAACTTCGAGGGCAAATGCGTCCTTGATAATATTTCTTTTGAAATCCCGGAGGGGGATATTGTTGGTATCATCGGCAGGAGTGGTTCGGGAAAAAGTGTGCTGATGCACCTGCTCAGGGGCGTAGAAGAACCGCCGACCCGTGGTTCTGTAATCTACCACATGTCAGCATGTGACACCTGTGACCACATGGATGTGCAAAGCCAGGCTGGTACCACCTGTCCCCACTGCCGTGGCAACCTGGTCACAACGGATGTCGATCTCTGGGGGGAACAGACTGACGGCATGAAGGCCCGGGTAATGCACCGGACGGCAATCATGTTCCAGCGCACATTTGCCCTGTATGGCGACGACCGCGTGATTGAGAATGTGCTCCACGCACTCGATGATATTGACTACCCGCAGGAGAAAGCGGTAACCCGTGCAGCAGATCTGATCGACCAGGTCAGGCTCTCACACAGGATGATGCATATTGCCCGGGACCTCTCGGGTGGTGAGAAGCAACGGGTTGTGCTCGCCCGCCAGCTCGCAAAAGATCCGGCAATGCTCTTTGCCGATGAACCTACCGGGACCCTCGACCCTGAAACCGCCCGGATTGTGCACGGGATGCTCATCGAAGCAGCCAGGAAGAACAATATGGGCATGGTCGTAACCTCGCACTTCTCGCAGGTGATCGAGGACATGGCGAACCGTGCTATACTGCTGACCGATGGGGAAATTACCGCCATCGGGTCACCAAAAAGTGTGATACGTTCTTTTGCCAGGGATTACCACGAGATTGAGGAGTCATTGCCACCGGAGATCGGGGAGACGATCCTCTCTGCCCGTGATGTCACCAAGCGGTATATCTCGGTTGATCGCGGTGTGGTAAAAGCGGTGAATACCGTTACGTTTGATGTCGCAGAGAAAGAGATCTTCGGCATTATTGGAAAAAGCGGGGCAGGCAAAACCACGCTCTCACGGATCATCTCCGGGATTATCGAACCCACAAGTGGCGAGATGAACATCCGTATCGGTAACGACTGGGTGGACATGACAAAACCCGGTATTGACCAGCGGGGCCGGGCCAAGGGATACATCGGCCTGCTCCACCAGGAATACGATCTTTTCCCTCACCGCACGGTGCTCGACAACCTGACGGATTCGATCGGCCTTGAATTTCCCAAGGAACTGGCAATCCGGAAAGCCCTGATTACGCTGAGTGTTGCCGGGTTTGAAATTGGCCGGGCTGAAGAGATCCTGGATCGGCTCCCTGCAGAACTCTCCGATGGTGAACGGCACCGGGTAGCGCTGGCGCAGGTGCTTATCAGGGAGCCGCGACTCGTGGTCCTTGATGAGCCAACCGGTACAATGGACCCGATCACGAAGCAGGACGTGAAACATTCTATCCTGCACGCCCGCGATGAGATGGACGAAACCTTCATTGTAGTTTCGCACGATATGGATTTTGTCCGGGATGTCTGCGACCGCGTAGCGCTGATGCGTGGTGGAAAGATTATCGAGATCGGAAAGACCGCTGACGTTCTGGCGTCAATAGAGAGTGAATGAGCTGAATATAGAATAGGCAGAAAAGACCCAATCCCGAAGGGGAAAAAAGGGACTGTCCCTGCCTTTATCGCTCCGCACATCCAATACAAGGATCTATCGATAGCACAATTACCGGAACATCCGCAAGTTCGCATCCTTTCAGCGCTTTTACGAGAAACGGAATATTTGCAAATGTCGGTGTCCTGACCCTGTGGCGGAGCAGATGACGGGTCCCGTTTCCCTTTACATAATGCATCACTTCACCACGGGGCTGTTCTGCCCGTGCCCAGCACTCACCATTGGGAGTACCGGTTATTTTAACCTCAACCGGCCCATCGGGAATCTTATCTACCGCCTTTGTGATAATATCAATCGATGTTAGCAGTTCCTTTCCCCGGACAACACAGCGGGCATAACAATCTCCACTTTTTTCCACAACGGGCCTGAAATCGATCTTGTCATAGGCTGCATACCCAAGCATTCGGGCATCCTCTGCAATACCACTTCCACGCCCTGTCGGACCGACTGCACCAAGTTCATAGGCCTCTTTTTCCAGAATTATCCCAATCCCTTTCGTACGGTGCCGGACCGAACTGTCATTGAAAAAGACCTTGTTCAATTCCCTTATATCAGACCCCAAATCTTTTAGACCCGTGACCATCTCGTCGAGTTTCTTATTCTCAATATCCCTTCGGACACCTCCAATCTTGCACGCCCCCTGGATAACACGTCCTCCTGTCGTTGCCTCAAGGTCATCAAGGATCTGTTCACGCAATCGCCACGACTGCATAAAGAGGTTTTCAAATCCAAGAGAATCGGCAAACAAACCGAGCCAGAGGAGATGAGAGTGCATCCTCGAATATTCAGACCATATGGTTCGAAGATACAGGGCCCGTTCGGGGACATCGATACCCATAACCGTCTCAATTGCCGTCACATACGTACTGCCATGGATAAAGCTACAAATTCCACATATCCGTTCCGCAACGTACACATATTCAGGGAATTCGCGTTTTTCGACCAGTTTTTCCAACCCACGGTGGACATACCCTATAGAGGGAATTGCCTCAACTACTATTTCATCCTCAAGGACGAGGTCGAGGTGGATAGGTTCCGGTAGCACCGGGTGCTGTGGCCCGAATGGGATGATTATTCGCCGGGACATGAGTTGTCCTCCTTGCGGTCGGTATTTACACTGAACGGGTATTTGATAGCGGTCCGGAAGAAAGTGCCGTTGAAATCAAGAGCAATACCCGTGACGGTAATCCCAAAGAGGTCATGCATCTCGTTCTCGTACGGGAACGCAGCCCAATAAATCCCGGTGATACTAGGGATCGCTGCCCCGGTCGGAACAAGCAGTCTGAGCGTCCTGAATAAAAAGTTCCGGTCAAACGAGTAGTCCACCTGGAATATCTCACCGAGTTTGGTTATGCTGATCGCAACGAGCCTGTACCCCTCGCTGTGCAGCTTGGACACACAGGATATTAGATCCGGCGTTTCCGTTGGAATTACCGGTTGTTCTTCTGCCTTCATGCACATCCACCCACCCTGATTTTGCACCTTCTATAATCACCATATCCTTTCGATGATGATGAATTTATTATCGCCATCGTGTGTATGTGCACCCCGATACTGAGTAGAGGTGCTGGGGAATGACATCGGTATTCATCATGAATTTTCATATGCACTACCTATTTACGCTCATATGCGTAAAAACTACACTTCATAACAAATGAGTTTGTTGAAGGAATGCACATTAAGGATCGAGGGAACCAGACAGCGGAAAAAAGGATAATTAACTGCACTCACTCCGCCGTAATCCGGTCGTAGAAGACTGCTGCTGCTATTGCACCGATGACCGGCCCGAGGATGTAAATCGGGAAGAATACCCAGAGGTTCGAGCTGCCAAGCAGGAAGTCCATCACGTACGGTCCAAACGTGCGGGCAGGGTTGATGTGAGCCCCGGATACCCGGCCAAGCGCATAGATGACGGCGGCAATGACGATACCGAACGTGATCCCGATCGCAAACCAGTCACCGAGCCCTCCGAGCTGGCCAATCCCGATATTGAAGGGGGTTGCCGGTTTTGTCCCATGTGCGATCATCAGCGTGATGGCCGCTGCTCCGGCACCGAAATACACGAGAAGAGCTGTTCCGACACCCTCAGCAATACTGCGATTAGCTAGCGAAGCCATCACTTACCATCCCCGTACGCAGCATTGCAGTCCGGGCAGAGCATACGGGGCATCTTCTTTGGCAGTTTGCGGGAGGGAAGCGGGTACCCGCCCTCCCAGACATCGACTTCTTTCCGGATCGTGTGCTTCATGCACGTCCCCATGCCGCATGCAACGCATACCGCAACGGCATCGCTCTCCTTTCCCTCTTTTGCACAGACATAGCACTTCATGATTCTCACCTCGTCCCGGTACCGGGATTAGACAGATTCCTTCCACTGGCAGGAGCAGTGCCGGAAATCCATCAGGGCTGCCGATGCGCAGTCCTTGCAGATCCGGGCAGGAGCCGCTGCAACTTCCTTGTGCAGGGCAATGATGTTGGTCATCAGGGTTGCCGTGACCGGCTCGCTTGTCAGCAGGCACGGATAGTCGGAGAGGCGCATCATGGCCGAGAACCGGACGGTCATCGCACAGGCCGGGTACGCGTACCGCTGCGGGTTTGCCAGCACCTCGTTCTTGAGAACGGGAGAGAGATCGATATCGAACCCACCGACTTTCGGCTTCACCAGCCCCGGCTCGCTGCTCTGCATCCTTCGCGCCTTGTCGACCATCTTCCAACCCCGGTAGATCATGTCCATGAAGTCGCAGTTGTGGAGCTCGATGGCTGCCCCCCGCTTTGGGTAGAGCTGGACATAGTTGTGGTAACGCTTGGTCAGCATGTCCACAACCATAATTGCGTTGAACCCGTCGAGTTCAAGGATATATTCCGCAGCACTTGCCGATGCTCCAGTCGCTACCGAAAGAACTCCGTTTTCGGTTTTCATCTTCGGGGCCGCTGCGTGCAGGGTCTTGTCCATGACCTCAGTCACCGCTTCGATGACGGCCATGATCACGTCGTCCTTGCACATGTTGTACGTTGATTGCGAAATGTGGTGGGCAATGTCCCCAACACAATAGGCCGGTACGGTAACGATGTTGCCGTAGTGGACACCCTCGTCAAGGGAGGCTTTCACCGCACCCTGCATCTTCGTGCGGTAGTCCTTCATGTACTTCCGGAAGTCGAACGAGGACTGGCCCACACTGTCCATGAGTTTTGCCTGGGCATCGACCGGTGTGTCGTAGATGGACTGGACCATCGCGACTTCCTTCTTTACCGCGTCTGCAAGAGTGGCTCCTCCCTCAACTGCGTGAGCGAAAACATCACCGATACCGTACGAGGTGTTCATGCCCCATGATTTCGCGGCAAGGATCCCCTGCTTATGTGCAACCGGAATATCCGTTGTTTTGAGGATCTGGTTGACGATGTTGCTGCTGCTCCCCGGGATCAGGGCAAAATCTACAACACAGGTCGGACCATAAAATCCCGCATAACGCCGGGCAGATTCCTTCCCGATCAGGGCTTCGGCTTTCCCGATCGCCTTGATGAACACATCCACGCTCTTCCGAAACTTCGGGTCCGCATCGTAGAGCATCTCCAGGATGACAGGCGTCTGGTAGTGCTCGACATAGGGATCGTCTTCAGGACGGATGGTGTTCGTCAGACCCTTCAAAATGGTGTAATGGGCATTGACCGAATCGGTGTGCAGGGCAAAGACTGCCTTGCTCTGGCCCCCGGCGGGTTTCATGCCTTTGACTGCGTCAACGTAGACTTTCGTGTCTTCGATGACGAATTTTTCACCGCGTTTCTTTTTTATCTGGTTCACGTCGGCGTGCTGTGCAGCCATCGCTTCCGTGATCATCTTTTTGATTATTTCCTGCATGGTGCTGCAACTCCCGGCACCGGTATCAGAGGGGGTGCCTGTAATGCAACCTATGGTGCAGCCCATTAATAAATACATTCAGGCAAAAACCGTGGATAACGGAAGTAAGGCGGATCCGTGTATGACACGTATTGCTGCACTCGTTCGCTCCAGGGGTTATTACTGCTGAACCTGAAGTCTGCCCAGACCTCTCAAAATACCCTGATTTCATGTGGGCGACCAAATCCCCGGTAGTAACCATCACCCATCAGTGCGAATTCCCTGTACCGGAATTCCCGTGAGGGTGCCACTCTTATCCCATCAGTTCATCTCCATGGAGTTATGCCGTTCCGTAGCAAAACAGAACCATGATTTTTCCATCGTGGCTCACGGTATACCCAACTACCGCATTGGGGTTTACGCGTGATGAATTCAAATAAGCCCGTTAATTCCCTTTTTTCCATAATAAGGCAAAATCGCACCGTGAGAGGTCGCCATTAACTGCGTGTAATCGTGCCTGATTCTGCCACATATATTACCCCGTCCGGACCCCTACAAGATTGCCGGGACGCGAACAGGAGGGTCATTGTTCCGGGGACCGGATTATACCTGGCATCCCGGGGTATCCTGCTGGATCCGCCGTACGGCTGATATTTCGGGAATATTCTCTCCCCCCAGTGCCGTAACAATGGACTGGACATAGGGCTCCTGCCGCGTCATGCTTGGTGATACACATTTGTCCAGCCGCCCCCCTTTTCTGCCCATCTGTGCAGAACCGGTTGCGATGAAGTGGAGGAAATCTTCTTTTGGAAGACCCCATTTTGTGTTGATCTTCAGGTGAATGATATTCCAGTTGTCTGGGTTGGGATACATCACGGCCCGGGTACCGGGCAGCCGGACCGCATCCCCCCGATTGGATTGTGACAATGCAACAACCCGCGACCACAGGGGGTTACACGCAGTCTTTGCCATGGGGCAGTCCCGGCAGAACCTGTTCGTCGGGGGCAGTGCATCCCCCTGGTAATGAGAGCAGAATGTGATGTCCATCGCAGAGTGTTATTCAGAAACGCACGGTTTTAATGTATTGATCTATTATCGCATGACCGGGTGGTTGCATCGCAACTATCATAAGCCGGTGCGCTGAGCATTTACTATGAAGGTGCTGGGCATATCAGGAAGCATGCGAAAAGGGGGCAATACTACAGATCTGGTCAATGTCATTCTCGAACGCTGCCGGGTTGCGGGGATCGAGACGGACTTTATTTCGCTTTCAGGCAAGAAGATCCACCCCTGCCTGGGCTGCGAGAAGTGCAAGGAGAAGAAATGCTGTGTCATCGAGAACGATGACTGGGAAAAAATTATCAACAAAGTGCTTGACTGCGATGTGCTTGTGATCGGGTCGCCCACGTATTATTACGACGTGTGCGGCCATCTCAAGAATTTCATCGACCGCACGTATTCCCTCTACCATGACCGCAGGCTGGCAGGCAGAAAGGGCGTTGCTGTGTCGGTGCAGGCGCATAAAGGTGCAAACCGGACCATCCAGACGCTTGAAGGTTTCTTAAGCACGCATGAATTCTCATCGCTGGGCTCGGTCAAGGGCACCGGGTATCATGAAGGTGAAGTGCTTGCTGATAAGGACGCAGTCGAGAAAGCCCGGAAAATCGGGGATAAAATCGTCCGTCTCGTGAATCCCCGTTATAAATAATATGGGCGGATTTTTCTGTTGGCAGTATCAGCGAAAATCTTTAATCAATCACTTTTTTGTGGTAACGGGATCGATATTTGCATCGATTATGCAGTCGAACACCATTTTGCACGGGCATCATACTTTATTTTCTATGATACCTGGACTGGCAAATCGGAAGCGATCAGGGATGAATTTGTCCTCAATGATGCCAGGATTGGGCAGAATACGGTATAGTTACTGAAAAGTTATGGACTTGAAGCAGTGATTACCGGAGAGATTGGCGATAACACAAAGGATCTTTTGAAGGGTGCTGTAATCCTGCTCCAGGTCTACATAAGGACAGGCAAAGTCAAAGATGCGATTGATACTATCCTTTCGACTCCACCGAAATGATGGCCTAACGAAACCGTTCATCTGACTTTATCGAGGTCGCATGATGTGAAACCGCATCGAACCAGCCGGCCTTTTCCTCACAGTATGAATCAAAAGCGGGCACATAGGGTTTGATATCCAGAAGCGGTGTTCCATCGAGCAGGTCCACATCCTCAATCTCAATCGTGTTCCCCTCAATACCCACAAGACGGACAATCGAAAGTCCAATCGCATTCGGCCGCTTTGGCGCCCGCGTTGCAAATATCCCACGGGGCATGGGATCAAGGAATGGTTTTACCTCAAGGGAGTAACCGTGACACCGGTGGAATGCATAAATGAGGATGATACGGGAAAAACCCACCAGGTCCTTAAGGCCTGCAGCAAATTCCGGGCGGATCTCGATAGTGCCACGTACATCCCGGGCCCCGGTGGGCTGGATAGGCATGCCGGCAATATCGGTAAAGGGGGAATGAACGGTTCCAATCGGTACATAGGTAAATGATAAGGAATTATCCACGGGACTTTGCATTTTCAACACTACTCCTGACGCGGAAATACGGTCTTAACCCCATTAATAGTCCGGTCTCACCGGGACATATAATGGAGTTGTTCGCATTAACACGGATTTCAGTACTGAGGTGTACGATACAATAGTTTAAATTAATATGCGCATATGAGTAATAATCAAAGGTAGCGATCATGAAGGTATGTTTTACATCAAAAGGGGCGACACTGGACACCCCCACAGAAGAGAGGTTCGGGCGTGCACCGTATTTTATCATTGTTGAAAGCGAGAACGGATCTTTTGAGGCAATCCCGAACCCTTACGCCGATGGTTCCGGAGGCGTTGGCCCTAAAGCCGCACAAATACTCATTGCACACAACGTTAAGGCGTTGATCAGCGGACAGGTCGGCGGGAATGCACGTGAGGTTCTCGATGCAGCAGGGATTGCGATGTATACCTATACCGGGGGTGGACCGGTGAAGGCAGCAGTAGACAAATTCACTGAGAATACTCTTATTCGCTCATAACAGGGGACGCAGGGAAGTATGCTGGCAAGAGACTCCTACGTTAGATGTATGGTGGAAATGTCATGAAATTAGCAATTGCTAGCGGTAAGGGAGGTACCGGTAAGACCATGGTGGCTGCAAATCTTGCCTTCACACTCTCCCGGGCCGGACAGGTTACACTCATCGACTGCGATGTTGAGGAACCCAACCTTCACCTATTTTTTCCGAAAACTGCCACGATAACAGGAATTACCGTACCAGTGCCGGTTATCGATGAAAATACCTGCCAACATTGTGGTCTATGCGGGGAATTCTGCCAGTATGGCGCGATAACGGTTCTTTCCAACCGGGTCCTTTTCTTTCCCGAGCTCTGCCACTCCTGCGGAGGGTGTATGCTGGTCTGCCTGAATGACGCCATCCATGAAGAGCCAAAACGGATAGGAACCGTGGCAATTTCCACACCTTTACCCCACCTGAAACTTATTTCAGGGATGCTGGACACAGGGAACCCTCACGCAGTGCCAGTTATCAGATCCGCAAAAAAACTGGCAGCGGGAAACCCCCTTGTGATCTGCGATTCGGCACCAGGTACTTCCTGCCCGGTCGTCGAGGCGCTGGACGGATGTGATATTTGTATCCTTGTTACGGAATCAACGCCATTCGGCCTGCACGACCTCAGGCTTGCCGTAGATGTCGCTGATCGACTGGGTATCCCCACGGGGATTGTCATCAACCGGAGTGATGGAAAAGACCAGGAAATAATCGATTTCTGCAGGGTCCAGGACCTCGAAGTCATGATGACCATTCCTTTTGACCGCGAAATTGCCGCCATCCAGAGCAGGGGAAATATCCTCTGCCAGGTACAACCAACATGGCAAAATGAGTTTACCGGTCTTTTCATGAAATGCAGAGATCTCTGCAAGGGGATTAAATGATCCGGATCGCCGTTATCAGTGGTAAGGGGGGAACGGGAAAGACAATGATCACCGCTGCGCTGGCCCAGTTGCTCCCCGGGGGCCTCGTGCTTGCGGACTGCGATGTGGACGCGGCGAACCTTGAGCTCCTTCTTAGCCCGAAGATAATCCGTACCGAACCATTTATCGGGATGAAAACTGCGGTGATCGATCCCGCCTTCTGTAACCAGTGTGGGGAGTGCATGGATCACTGCCGGTTTAATGCAATTGAACGTGACGGGGATATATACCGGGTGAACCCGCTCCGCTGCGAAGGGTGTGCCGTGTGCGTCCATGTCTGCCCCATCGCCATCACGATGCAACCACGACAGACAGGAGAGGTGATGTATTCAGACACAGAACCTGGCCATCTTGTGCATGCCCGGCTTGTACCGGGCGCAGGTAACTCGGGGCTGCTCGTCCATGCGGTGAAAAAAACTGCCATGGAACAGGACCGGAATTGCGACCTGTTCCTGATCGATGGTCCACCCGGGACCGGGTGTCCGCTCATCTCCACCATCAGCGGCGTGGATATAGTACTGGTTGTAACCGAGCCGAGCGTTTCGGGGTTACATGATCTCAAGCGGGTGGTAGCGGTCTGCAGGCAGTTCCGGCCACGGGTCCTTGTTGCTATTAACAGGTTCGACCTGGAACAGTCCCTTACTGAAGTAATACAGTTCTGGTGCATTGAAGAGAATATTCCCATAATCGGTAAGATCCCCTTTGATCCCATGGTCATTGAATCGGTCAGGAACGGAGTTCCTGTTACCTTTATGCCCACGTCTCCCGCAGCACAAGCCATTCAAATACTGGAATCGAATCTAGAACAGGAGTTGAGGTACTATAGAGATCAGCGGAAATGAGGGTGGGTGCTGCCGGCGGCGCGGAAGACCCCGGTTGAACCGGACATTTGATGGCGCACCCTCAGCACGGTGCTTTGCACCACGTTGCGGCCCGGACATCAACGAGGAGTATGTTTCTCTGCTACCCGAAGAACTGGCGGTCCTGGACCTGATTGACCTGCAGGGCCTTGAACAGGAGATGGCTGCAGCAGCCCTTGGGATTTCCCGGAAGACGGTCTGGCGGGATATCCACGAGGCACACCGCAAGATTGCAGATGCTCTCGTTCATGGTAAAGCCCTTGAAATCGGAGGATGCCTTCGCAGGAAAAACGGGATATGCCCACTTCGAAATACGGGTGTCTGCCCGAAGGTGTCGGGCATCAAAGGCACAACCCTGACATTGGGCACCGACGACCCGTCACTTAGTAATCCCGGCGGTGAATAGTCACCGTGCAGCGGGCTGGCCGGATATCCCTGATGACCCCAAAGCACATCTTCGGACCGGTCCTCTCCCGAAGGTTGGGAGTTTCGCTCGGGATTGATCTTATCCCGTTCAAGACATGCTCCTACGACTGCGTCTATTGCGAATGTGGTGCCACCACCGTTAAAACCATCGTGCGGCAGGCCTTTTTTCCCGCTGAAAATGTGATCACCGAACTCCGCGACGTGCTCGCATCCCACCCCCATCTCGATTCTATCACGCTGGCCGGTTCCGGTGAGCCGACACTCTCCTTGTCACTGGGGAGGGTGATCACTTTTGTAAAACTGGAGTATCCTGAATATACCCTTAGTGTCCTTACAAACGGGAGCCTCCTGACCGATGCCATGGTACGGACAGAACTTCTCCCCGCCGACCGGGTGATACCGACCCTGACATCGGTGTTCCAACCAACCTTTGAGTGCATCCACCGTCCCCACCCATTACTCAGGATCGATGCTATTGTCGAAGGGATCGTGCAGTTCCGGGAACAGTATGCCGGTGCCCTCTGGCTCGAAGTGTTCATCATCCCCAGCATGAATACCACAACAACGGAACTGGAAGGGCTGAAAGCGGCAATTGAACGGATCAGTCCGGACCGCATCCAGTTGAATACCCTCGACCGCCCTCCCGCAGATGGATGGGTCCGGGCGGCCACAGATGCCGAACTTGAACAGGTTAGTGACGTGCTGGGACGAACAGGTATCGAAATTGTCAGCCGGAAACCACCTGTTTCCCTGGCAACAATGGCAATGACAGAAGTAAGCGAGCTGATCCAGGCAACCCTCTGCCGAAGACCATCCACCGTGGAAGACATTGTCCACACGACCGGTCGGAGCGGAGGTGAAGTGGTAAAAATTCTCGGTGTACTTGAACGGGAAGGATTGGTCACTTCACAGAGGGGAACTCGAGGAGTTTTTTATGCAATCTTACCGGAAAATATGAGCAACGGGGATTCCTGAATGAATGTTACGGTTCTCATAGACAACACCGCACTCTTTGACCGGATGTTTATCGCGGAGCACGGCTTTTCGGCGTACATCGAGGCTGAAGGGAAGCGGGTGCTGTTCGATACAGGATACTCTGACGCCGTCGTGAAAAATGCGCAGAAGATGAAGATCGACCTCCTCGATCTTGACTACATCGTCCTCTCGCACGGGCATTTCGACCACACCAGGGGGCTCTGGCACATCATCCATCTCTTTATGGAGGCAATAATCGAAGACGCCTCCCACCGGACCCCCCGGCTCATCGCCCACCCCCGCTGTTTCCTCCCCCGCCCCAAACCACCCCTTGGCGACATAGGATCTGTCCTCACCTCAGATGAGGTGCAGCGGATCATGCCACTCGAACTGTCAGCAGGGCCGGTCAGTCTCACGCCCAACCTCTTCTTCCTTGGCGAGATAGAACGGAAGTTTCCCTTTGAGGGTGCCGATCCCGGGCCACGGCGCATCGTGATGCCGGACGGGGACCTGCATGAGGATCGCCTGCTCGATGATACCGCCCTTACTTACCGTGGTCGCGAAGGGCTTGTCGTCATCACGGGGTGTGCTCATGCGGGGATCTGCAACACCGTGGAGTATGCAAAGAAGATCTGCGGGGAGAACCAGGTGCGCGATATTATAGGCGGGCTCCATCTC
>JAPKXR010000080.1 GCA_026394715.1 Methanomicrobiales archaeon
AAACCGAAAAACAGGGAGAAGATGCATGGAGGATGTCCGGATGATAACGTTCCCACCTGATTTACTGGGAGACAAAAAAGGAAATGAGCACCAGATTGTCCGGGTTAGTAAAAATTATTCAGGTACCACTAAAGTACAATAATTTTTCAATAATTGGGATAATTCCAATCTTTGGCTCATCGCAATGGGGGCTGGTGCCAAAAGTAATTTTGCTGGTGACTTTCAATTTATATGAACCCATGATGGAGCACTTTGAGAGATTCGGACTTCTGATCAATAACCAGGTGGTGCGGACCCCCGTCGCAATCGCGTCAATGGCCGGATATGTCGACGCGGAGTATGTGCGTGCGCGAGAGCAGCACATCGGTCTGGCATTTATCGGGGGTTACTCCATCGATGAACCGGCAATGAAGGCAAGCAAGCAGATGGTCCTCGCAGGGAGGAAAGAATTCATACATGAAGATATGATTGCTGAACTTCACCGCCAGGTCGCGTGTATGACCGGAAGTGATGTGGTACTGGGGATCAACATGAGGGGGTGCTCTCCTGCGGCATTTGCACGGGTGGCAGAAGAGTTGGGTGACAGTATAATCTATGAAATCGATGCCCATTGCCGCCAACTTCCAATGATAGAGGCTGGGTCCGGTGAATATTACCTTAATAACCCAACCCAGCTTTTCGAAATAGTAAAAACTCTTAAACGGGCTGGTGTAACCGTCTCTGTCAAAATCCGGGCAGGGGTGTCCAGTGACGACCGCGCATTGTCAAGGGCCTTATGGAAAGCCGGTGCTGACATTCTCCATGTTGACCTGATGGATTTCGGGTACCACAAGATTAAGCAGATCAGGAACAGCTGCCCCGTCCTTTTGATTGCAAATAACTCGCTGAATACGTTTGACCGCGTGAAGGACATGTTTGCGCATGGTGCCGACCTCGTCTCGCTCGGACGAAAATCTGACGAACGGACATTATCCGGGATCGATGCAGCAATTACCCGGTACACCGATGAGCAGGGGTGGTACAATTCACCGAAACAACTCTGCCGTGGTGGGGATATCAGGGCCCTCACTTTCTGCTGCATGCCCGTGAAAAACTGCCCGTTGATTCCCACCCTGGAAACTCTCGGTATCAAGCGGGATGAATACATCCGGTTGAAAGAGGAGTCCGTCCGGGGAACCCCGCTTGAAGGAGGGAAAAATACCTGTTTTGGAAGCCTTGGGTGGTGCTGTAAGAACTCTTCACCCTGCATGTTCCGGGATATCACCATTCAGCAGGAAGGGATTTCCAGCAAGGAATATATGCGGTTGAAACGTCAGCTTTCTGAAAAGATAATTCACCATATTTACTATGAGCGAACGGAGGATGACGCCTGCTGATCAGGCACAGCTGGCAATGATGCTTGAGGTCACCGCATATCCCAAACCCGGGAACGTTGACCGCTGCCATGATTACCCGAGCACCCGGCTCGAACATTTCCTTGCCTCGATTATTCTTTCACGACCTTCACTTGAAAAGGCATCGGTACCAGGTGCCGCCGTGGGTGCCATTATGCATGATGTCATTGCACGCACCAATGTCCATTCCGGGGGTAATACACATTTTGGAGCGTTCCTTCTCCTGATCCCCCTCATTATGGGGGGTGATATTGCCGGTGCAATACGGGTTACCCGCAATACGACGGTTGATGACGCCGTGGAATTTTACAAGGCGTTTGGGATGACACAGGTGCGAGTACTGTCTTCAGACAAACTCGATGTGAATGATCCCGCCGCTCTTGATAGTATTTTGCTCCAGCAACTGACCCTGTACGATATTATGTGCCATTCAGCGGGAAATGACATGATCGCAAGGGAATGGATAAATGGTTTTAAAAAAGTGAGAATGGGGGCGGACCTGCTTCAGGAGAACGGGTGCGGAAGAAATTCAATTGTCATGACATTTTTAGACCTCCTGTCAGATGAGCCGGACACATTTATTGCCAAGAAGCACGGGCCGGAAATAGCAAAAAAGACGATGGAAAATGCCTGTGAGGTGCGGAACGGCACACGTGATCTTGCAACGTTTGACCAGATTTGCATTGATGCCGGGATAAATCCCGGTTCAACTGCCGATATCATCATTGGTTCACTCTACGTTGCCTTGGGGGAAGGGTGGCAATGGGACTGCTGAATGAAGGGATTAACGAAGTAATAGCGACAACGCACCAGAATGCAGCCCCGATGGGGATTATCCGGAGGAACGAAAAGATCCGCATGGTCCTGTTCCATGGTTCTCATACGGCCGAACGGATTGTTTCCGGGGGCTGGGTTGTCGCAAACTTTATTTTTGACCCGGTACTGTATGTCACTACCGCCTTTGAAGATCTTCCTGCAGAGGCGTTCGTAGAAGAAGATGCCGGAGAATTCACCGTTGAAAGACTTTGTTCCTGCGAAGCGTGGGTGGCTTACAAGGCCAACGTTGAACGTACTACCCGGCAGAACCTGCTCATCTCACTGGTACCCCTCCGGGAAGAAATCCGAACCATTGCGTTGCACCCTGTGAACCGGGGCTTTAATAGTATCATCGATGCAACAGTCCATGGTACTCGATACAAAGTGACCCGGGATAAAGGGTTGATGGATTTAATTGAGTACCATGCGGGGATCATAAAAAAATGCGGGGGGACCAGGGAATACGAGGCACTCTCGCTCCTGTTTGACTATCTCGACTATCCATGACAATGTATCGATCGTCTGGCCTGGTTTTTTCATTCGGGCGGATGAACGAAGTTGAATTAAAAAAGAGATAATACTTCAGCAGACACGGGGTACCGGGTCGCCGATTGGTGGTTCAATGAACCGCTCTCCACCGATTGGCGTCTCCATAATTACCCCTGACCCACTCGTTACAATTCCTACAATTGCCGCATCCCTGCCATATTTATGGGACTTTATTGCGGCAAGGATGGCCTCGGCATCAGCCTCCGGCACACCCATGAGGACCTTTCCCTCGTTTGCCACTTCGAGAGGGTCGATGCCGAGCATACCGGCAGCACTGCGGACACTTTTCCGCAGTGGGAGTGCCTCTTCGTATATCCGCACACCTGTTGCGGACTTTCTCGCCATTTCGTTGATGGCACTGGCAAATCCACCCCTTGTCGGGTCTTTCATTGCGTGAATAGTTCCGGCACCAAGAGCTTCCTTTACAAGTCCCCAGACCGGGGCGACATCGGAGCGGATCTGTTCACCCAGGTCAAAACCCTCTCTGTGGGCAAGGATTGCTATCCCGTGATCTCCAAGTGTCCCACTCACGATGATCCGGTCACCTGGCACAAGGCCGTTATCCCGGACAATTTTCTCTGCCACACCGATCCCTGAGGTATTGATCATAATTCCATCGAGTGCACCACGTTCCATGACCTTGGTATCGCCAGTGACAAGATTTGCCCCTGCCTCACCGAGTGTTTCGTCCATTGAAGCAACGATACGCTCGAGGTCATGAACCTCGAACCCTTCCTCAATGACCATCCCACATGAGAGCGCGATGGGTTGCCCTCCCATCATGGCGAGGTCATTCACCGTCCCCGCAATTGCTATACGGCCGATGTCGCCCCCGGGGAAAAAGATCGGGCGTACGATATGCGAATCGGTAGTAAACACAATATTTTTCCCACCAATAGGAAATACCGCACCGTCATCCAGGGATTCAAGCCCGATTCCACCGGCGTTGTTATGGGTAATCTTTGTGAGGACCTGAAGTAGTTCACCCATCACTTCACCCCCCGCCCCGTGCATCATATTGACTTTCATGAGTTATTCAACCTCCACTTCGATATTTGAGACAAAGACTTCTTTTCCCTTTGTAAGTTCTGGTAATGCACCACATACCGGGCAGACATAAAGGGTCGTCCCTTCATATCCACAGGTACACTTTACTTCCGGGGAAATCGTGTGGGTCTTGAGGGTTACTCCCTTAAAGAGAGGGTCTTCTTCTGCTATTGCATGGAACAGGAACTCCACCTGGTCAGGATTAACCATTGCCATCTCGCCGATATCGATAAATATCCGCTTTACGTGAATCGCCTGGTGCTCGAGTGCCGCTTTCCGTGCCGTTGCATAGATATCATAGGCAATGCTGTATTCATGCATCCGAAAAATACTCCTGCTTAATCCTTATTTATATGACCATTCTCTGGTGATAAAGACGGGGCACCATCATGTCCCAATCATTTGGTTACCTGGCTCTTTCTTCATTGGGAATGCCATGTCCGTTTATTCAAATACATTCGCAGGTAAATAAGACAGTACTTCCATGTTTCCGGGTCTTCCAGATTTTTTATTTCATATTGATACGACCCTTCCCCTGATGACAGAGACGTATGGCCTCTGGGTATACTGCATATTTTTTATCGTGATCCTGTTTGAGACAGGAGTGATAATTACCCCGTTCCTACCCGGGGACTCACTATTATTTGTTGCCGGGCTGGTGGCGGCAAAGGGAAGTCTTGATATTCTGTTGCTGGTTATCACGTTTCTCGTTGCGGGTATTGCCGGAGATGTCCTTAACTACTGGATTGGAAACCATATCGGCCTCCGGGTTGTCCAGCAACGCTTCCCTGCAATAGTCCGTAAAAAATACATCAGCCGTACGTATGGTTTTTTCGAGCGGTACGGGGGGAAAACAATTTTTTTTGCGCGGTTCATCCCGTTACTCCGGACATTTGCACCGTTCCTTGCAGGCGTGGTGTCGATGGACTACCGGAGATTTCTCGTTTACAATGTCGCAGGTGCGGTCACCTGGTCTGTCGTGTTAACAATGGCCGGTTATTACCTGGGCTCAATTCCGGTTATTCGGGATAACCTCTCCCTGTTCATCACCCTGTTTATCATCCTGACCGTGATATCGATTATCGTATTCGTGGCAGGGTTAATCAAAGCCATAAGAGAAGGGAGCACGGAATAACGGATTGACCAAAAAGAAGTACCATGAGGGCCCTTATTCCGGTTAAATGCCTCTATAACGGGAAAAAGATAAAAACGTTGGGTGTTACGATGGTTATTTGGGTAAATGGACCACGTTAAGCCCCTTGTTATCGACTTTTGTCCTGATTGCGGTTTTCAGCCCGATCGGGTGAAGTACCGACTCAACAAATTCCTCACTCCGGTTAGTGATGATGGCTATTGCCGGTCCAACCGAACTCATACCTACAAATTCAAACCCTGCATTTCGGAGTTGGCTCATAAAATGGTAGATGGCGAAACTATGGTGTTCCACTTCTGCCCTTTTTGAACCCCTGAAATCAATCTCCCAGATCACGTCTCCCACTTTTTTGAGGTCCCCCGATTCGATTGCCGGGACCATATCCATCATGATCAGGTATGCTTTCAGTTCACGGTCCCGGTAATCGAGTACTCTTGCCTTATTCATCAGGAGATCAAATTCCTGGTCCCCTGCGGACGAGATATCGGTTGGCGGAATAACGATATATACGTAATTTCCCTCGGCAAACGGGTGATGATAAATTAAAGACAACTCATCTCCCATCACCACCATGCCCCCGTGGATACTCACTGCGGGCCCCACACCCGTCTCAAATCCAGGTACGATACGTCCTTCGGCGGTTTCTTCAACATAATTATAACCAATAAGTTTTCGCAACTGGTCATCGGTCAATGGAGATCCGACCGATATGTTGAGTGCTTTTGCCAGCGCCATCATAATTGTACTGGTTGAACCGAGTCCCACGTGCTTATGCTCATGGTCCCGTGCCCGGATACGAAATCCCCCTGTATATCCTACCGTCTTCCGGAACACCGCAACAAAATGCCGGATTAATGCCGCACGGGAGTAATCAATCTGGAGGCCATCCGGGGTACACTCGACTGACACAGAACAATATACCTGGATTGCAAAACCGATCCCACCTCCACCCGGGCGATCGGGTGAGAACCTGTTCATATCCAGCACCGTTAAGTGAATCCTGGCAGGTGCATTTACGGTAATAACATCGTTGGCCGGAACGAGTGAATAAGTCCCTTCGTACCCGAGTGTCCTGATATTTTCACCTGGTGTGAACGATGTAAATTCATATTCAACGAGGTCAAGGTCCCCCCCGCGTATCTTCATAATTGCCATTTGCTAAAATCTCCTTCGTCTGCAGTTATCTGTCAAAGAATATGTTCTTTCCTGATCCTTTGAGCGGGATGCCATATACCGATGTGCAATCATCGAGCCAGCCAAGGGAACGTGCAGCAACTCCTGCCGAATACATAATCCTGTTATCCACATTATGCACCTGTGCAGTCTTTACGGCTGAGCCAACGGCGATACCCAGGTCTGCAATCCTGATAATGCAGTTGGGCCCGGCAAACGGAGTGCTGGTGTCATCTCTCCGCGCGTATGCGTCCAGGAAGTCCTGGCAGGAGAGAAAACCACATCCCTGGCAGTTCACTCCAACAGCCGCTGCTCCCCGGACCCCGATAAGGACACAGGCATCGCTCATGGCCATGCATGACCCATCCCTGATAAAAAACGAAACCGACTTTCGTTCACCAAAGGCGACCATCTCGTCTGCAAGCTTTTTTAATTCAATATCCGTGACAATTTTTGTTTTAATTTCATCCACGCCCCGTGCTTTCGGGGCAGTCCTAGCCGAGAGGACCATCAGGCCCGCTACCGTCCTTATTGCCTCAGTCTCTTCAGTCATGGGGTAGCGTCGGGTGCTCTATAATGTATAAGTACTCCCTCATTCAGTTAGAAAAAGGAAAAAACGGTGGTGGCTGATTACCCTGGCTTGTGTATCCGGAACTGTTTTTTGAGGTTTTTGTAAGTTTTCAGAAGGCTCATAGTGATGATACGACAATTTGGGATAAGACTATTGCGAGGTTTGTAGATTCGTTACCGGTGGCATCCCCTTTTGCAAGCAGGTAATCAACCACCCCGATGTTCTGTCCGGAAAGGAACCCGCTCTCACCCTGGTTACCTTTATGCCAGACATACCCTGAATCAGCAATTTTTTCATCACTGACTGAATATTGGGCCAGTCCCTTCTTCATCGAATTGAAAGAATTTTTTGCATCTGAAATTGAGGGGTACTGGGTAAGTGTGACGACGATGATATCACCATTATTCGCGAGGAGTTGTTGCCTGCACGAACCTCCTTCGCAAAAAGAGCCGTTAATATACCAGTCATGGGGGCTCCGTTCAAGGTATCCATCAAACATCGACAGCGACTCATAGACATTCGCTTTTTTAGTAAGTTCCGGTGAATTATTGTCTTTCGATGGGCCCGGTGTGCTCATACATCCCGCTATCAATAATCCAAGAATTACCAGTGCAGCTAACCAATGGTTTCTATTCAAGTGCATCCCCTCACTCACTCTTTTCTTTCTTGCCTTTAATGTTATGTACTAACGGGATACCCGTTTTAGTTGACCCGGGGTTCCCGGTGTGGCCTGGAAAAAAACGTATCAGGGCTGGACAACATTGCAGATCATGCGATTAACAATGTTTAATCAGGATTTATTTTTGAACCCCGGGTTTGCCAGGTCTGGCAGTTCCGATTTTATTGAATTCACGTAATGTTAGTGAAACCGTCAGGTAAAATTGGCATTCCAGCCATATAATCACGACATTGCCAAAATAATTCCGCAAATAGAAACTCTTTTATCCGGATCATGACCTATGGATGCATAGTCGTTTGAAGGACCATTGAACCTATGGGAGGCGCATTGAGTATGATGGAAAAATTTGTTTGCCGGGTATGCGGGTATATCTATGATCCCGCAGAGGGAGATCCGGATGCAGGGATCAGCCCGGGTACCGCATTTACTTCACACCCCGGTACCTGGCATTGTCCGGTCTGTGGATCACCAAAAGAAAAGTTTACGCTGATGGAACAGGAAGTGCAATAATGGTTGTCAGAACGATAAATTCGGACTGTTACTCGATAGCGGCGCTCGATTTTGATCGACGCCTGTTTGATGCGCTTGTCCCACTACCCGATGGGACGAGTTATAATGCTTATTTAATCAAGGGAAGCCAGAAAACTGCTCTTATTGACACGGTTGACCCTTCAAAAGAACTGGAACTGGTGTCTGACCTGGTCCGTCTTGGTATAAATTCGATTGACTACGTGATCATTAACCATGCCGAACAGGACCATGCGGGGTCCCTGCCGATGGTCCTCGAGTTGTTTCCATCCTCAAAGGTGGTAACAAATGAGAAGTGTAAGGAACTCCTTCTCCATCACCTCGACCTGGAAGAAGACCGTTTTATTACCGTAAAAGACCGTGAAACTCTGTCTCTTGGGAATAAGACCCTTGAATTTATCATTGCGCCATGGGTACACTGGCCTGAAACAATGCTTACCTACCTCAGGGAGGACCGGGTACTTTTTTCGTGTGACCTGTTCGGTACGCATTATGCGACCAGCGACCTGTTCATGAAAGATGAAAAAATCATTTATTCCGCAGCAAAACGGTATTATGCAGAGATTATGATGCCGTTTCGTGGCAGCATCAAAGGTCACCTGGAAAAAGTAAACGCACTGGATATTGATACCATTGCACCGAGTCATGGTCCGGTTCACAATAACCCCGATTTTATCCTCCAGGCGTACATGGAGTGGACGTCAGATTCGGTAAAGAATGAAGTGGTGATCCCCTATGTTTCGATGCATGGCAGTACACGAAAGATGGTGGACCACCTGACCTGCGCATTAATTGAACGAGGTATTGCGGTGAAGCCCTTTGATATGACGGTTACCGATACGGGCAACCTCGCGATGGCACTGGTAGATGCTGCAACCGTCGTCATCGCTACCCCGACAGTTCTGTTCGGCCCGCACCCACAGATTGTCTATGCAACCTACCTTGCGAATTTGCTCCATCCCAAAGTGAAATTTGCATCGATTATAGGCTCTTATGGCTGGGGAGGTAAGACAGTCGATGTATTGAAAGCCATGCTGACACACATCAAACCCGAATTTCTTGAACCGGTGCTTGTGCAGGGATTGCCCGGAGAATCATGTACGAAGGATCTTAACCGTCTTGCAGATGATATTGCCAGGAAACACAAAGAAACCGGCTTGTTACCTTCATGATTGCAGGGTGGAATTATCAACCAGGTACCTGGAATATCCATTTATTCCGGCGTATCCAGCACCAGATTCTCAGAATTTGACAAGGGGTTACTGTCACCAGATGGTTTTGCAACAATCCAGGATTTTAAACTTTTTTCGACAATTTTGAACAGGTGGTTACCCGTCAACTTCCCTTTTTTGACCTGGTAGCCTCAAAGTAACAATTTTTAATGTTGCATGGCAGGATGTAATTTCAGCACGAAACGCCGGGTTATTTCTATCCAGGAAATTTGAAAAAAACGGGGGTTTCACAGAAATGAAGAGTATCTGAACATAACCTTTCGATAAAATAATCACACCGGGCATGATCGCAAGGATGATCATTCAGGAGATCAAGTCTTTTTACGTTAACATCAGAAAATTGAATAACATCACCGTCCAACCTGTTATCCCAATGAAGCAGATCGCCCTGTACGGAAAGGGTGGGATCGGCAAGTCCACCACATCGGCCAACCTGTCAGCAGCCCTGGCAGAGATGGGACACGATATTCTCCAGATTGGGTGTGATCCCAAGCGCGACAGCACACGAATGCTGATGCAGGGCAGGTTCATCCCTACTGTAATGGACCATGTCAGGACAGAAGGCGATGCAGACGTCCGGCTTGAAGATATTATGTTCACGGGGTACCGGGGGGTGCGGTGCGTCGAGGCCGGAGGGCCTGAACCAGGTGTCGGGTGTGCCGGACGGGGAATTATTGCCACCTTCCAGATCCTTGAACGACTGGGTGCGTTGAAAGGCGATATCATTGTCTATGACGTCCTCGGAGACGTGGTATGCGGTGGGTTTGCCATGCCGATGCGTGAAGGATATGCACAGGAGGTCTACCTCGTCACTTCCGGGGAACTGATGTCATTATACGCGGCAAATAATATCTGCAAGGCCATTCAACGGCTGTCCCTGAGGGCGAAAAACCGGTGCCGCCTAGCCGGCGTGATTTGCAATTCAAAAAATATGGAAAATGAAGAGGAACTCGTCATCGAATTTTCGAAGCGGATCAACAGCCGGCTCATCCATTTCATCCCACGCGACAGGACCGTGCAACTAGCAGAACTCCATAAAAAAACCGTGATTGAGTATGCACCTGAGTCTCCCCAGGCAGGGGTATACCGGTCACTTGCAGGGATCGTAGCAACGAATGAGCAGTTTACAATTCCCCGTCCGCTGGATACCGATGAACTTGAATCCCTTGCCTTTGAGTACATCTAGGACCGGTGGCTGCACCCTTACCGGGGCGCTTGCAGTTACTACCGGGATAAAAGACTCAGTTACCATAATTCATGGCCCTCCCGGCTGTGCGCACCATAATTTTTCCCTTATTCATGCGACCCTCCTCGACAACGACTGCATGGGAATCCCAAACGTCATGTCTTCAGGAATGTCTGAGCATGATGTGATATTCGGTGGGGAGGAAGCGCTATGCAAGGTGATCCGGCAGGTGGCATCGGAGGATCCCGGTATAATTTTCGTGCTCTCGACGTGTATTTCCGAGATGATTGGCGATGATGTTATGGCCGTTTCGAAAGATGCGGAGGTGCAGGTCTGCATGGTGCCTACCGGGGGGTTTCTGGGTGGGGATTTTGAAAAGGGTTTTTCCCAGGCCCTCATCGCAGTATCAAATCTCGCGTTACCGGTGATCACGACTCCCGGAGGTGTCCTGAAAAACCCGGGTTCTGTTAATCTGATTGGGGAGAAAAACCTCGAATACGAGGTGAAACAAAACTTTATTGAAGTTAAACGCCTGTTATCCCTGCTTAACCTGACTATCAATCTCCGTTTTGCCCATGATATCACCCGCAACGATATCAACCAGCTACCTTTCGCGTCATTGAATATTTTAAGAGAACCTGCACTATCGGGAGTCGGTGATCACCTGCAGTCCATATCCGGGACTCCGTATGTCAGCTCGTTTCCTCTTGGTATCAGCGGGACCCTGTCCTTTATCAGGGATGTCGCTGATCGGTTAGGATTAGCGCCAGATGAAGCGTTGGATAGCGAAATAAAAAATCATGCGGAGATATTTGAAGGATTTTCAGACCTCGTTGGTACCCTTGTAAGGTTTAACATTCCCCCCGAGCACCAGGAATACCCACTGATCATGGAGATTTCAAATAAAATCGGGTTCAGGGAATCATCATGCGGCACCGTATTAACGGTACCGTACCCTTTTCCGGTAGGTACGAGTGGTATGAAACGGATGCTTCACCTCTGGAGGAGGACACTCACGTGCCGGGCTGCTTAAACCCTGTGTGGCCATGTGCCCTGACCGGGGCTGTTACGGCATTATCAGGGTTTTCTGGTATTGCCGTAGTAATTCATGGATCAAGTGGTTGTTATTTCTACCCGGCCACGTTGTTGCATCATGATCTCCACAGCACCTTCCTGGTCGAGCAGGAAGTGATCTTCGGTACGAGTGAGCGTCTCGTTGAGGTAGTAAAGAATCTCTCCCGGACCTATAAAAAAGTGGCAGTGGTCAACTCGTGTGTCCCCTCCATCCTTGGCGAGGATGTGAGGGACATACTTTCAGAATATCACATAATTTTCGTCGATAGTCCCGGATTTGTCGGGGATTTTGAGTCCGGGTATCTTGGTGCAGTCAGGGACCTGCCGGTTTGTATGGGACATGGGAAGGACTGCGTAAATATTGAAGGCATAAACCTCATCGACCCATTTGCCCGTGGTAACCAGCGGGAAGCAGAACGCCTGCTCCACCTGATGGGAGTTTCTGCCGGCACAATATTCTGCCATGATTCGCTTGAGTCACTCAGCAGTACAGCCGACTTTACAGTCACGATAAACCCGGACCTCTCCGCAGGATATGGGCATGGTCTGGGCTCATTCCTTGGTCTGCCGTCAATACGAAAAACGGTATCTGCCCTGGCAGATGTATTTTGTTCCGCAGAGACTGCCGGAATTGAAAACGAGATCCAGGTTGTCGAAGAACGGATTACTAAGGCTGCTGATAAGTACCTGAAACGGTTTGATCCTCCCTCGGTGGCCATTTTCTCTACCGGTTCCTATGCAGGATTTGCCTCGGCCACGTTGCAGCAGTACCTTGATGCGGATATTGTGTTCTGCGGGTCACGGAACGAACCGTTACCCTCATGTACAAATGCAGTAAAAGTGACCTCCCTGGCAGAAATCGGGGCTGCGATACGGGAGCATGCTCCCGACTTAGTCCTCGGTTCCACCTTTGAACGTTCTGTAGCCGGAACTGCAGCGTTTGTCGGACTTACCCCCCCGGTTCGTGGGGAGTTCCGCCTTTCATCAAAACCACTCGCCGGTACAGAAGGAGAGCTTTCGTTCATGGAGGACGTCCTGAATGCCTGTATGGACCACCAGCAACGAAAACCTGTACAATAATTACCGAGGCCGGGGCCGTCCCTTTTTCTCCGTCGATCTGTTTTTATCACTTTCACCCCGCGCATATCGAGACTTTATATACTCCGATTGTCAGAGTGGATATTTGGCAGATGAAATGACCATGATTTCAAAAGCGGGATACTTCCAACAGAACGGGTATGCAGCACTTGATGACGAAGGAATGCCTAAGCAGATAGCGGAACTGAATATCCACGGGACAAAGTACGGGATCCGAATCGACGAATTGAATATGGCCCTCCATGGACACCACCCGGCACGGGTCGAGCGGGTGTTCCAGAACTGGCAACAGTACCTTGGCGGGATCGCAGGACTTGCCCGGATCTCCCGTTCGGGCAAGGCATTAAACATTGAACTGGTCGAAGGGGGAAGATATACCGTCTCTCTTGATTCCCTTGTTACCGCACTTGCGCGGCGGGGTATGTATGCATCAGTTGGTGAAATTCCCGAGCCCGTTACTTCCTGGGATACCAGGGGGAGAAAAATTGCACAGGGCCAGCAGACAATTCTGGTGCATGCGACATAACATGGCCGATGTTCCAACCATGCGATATAAAAATAAGGGTGGGATCAGGTCTTAATAATTATTTCTGCAACGGCGTCCCCGACACCGGTAGTCCCCAGCGACCCACCCATATCTTTTGTTACATCTCCCGCAAGGATGCATTTTTCGATAGCGCTGACAATTGCACCTGCTGCTTCATGCTCTCCGATATGGTCGAGGAGCATGGAACCTGCCCAGATGGTAGCCATCGGATTCGCAACTCCGAGTCCCTTATACTTTGGAGCAGACCCGTGAATCGGTTCAAACATCGAGGTCCCTTCGGGATTGATGTTCCCGCCCGGGGCAAGGCCGAGACCCCCCTGGATCATGGCACCGAGATCGGTGATGATATCGCCAAACATGTTCGGGGTGACGACGACATCGAACCATTCCGGGTTCTTTACGAACCACATCGTGATGGCATCGACAAAATTAAACTCAGTCGTGACACCGGGATGCAGGGATGCCCGATCAAGGAATACGTCCCGCCAGAGACCGTATATGTCTGACAGCACATTTGCCTTGTCTACTGATGTTAATTTCTTCTTTCGTTTCTCTGCGAGGTTGAAGGAGTAATCGATCACACGACGGGCCCCTTCCCGGGTAATAACACCGATCTGGTAGGCGATCTCTTCTGCATCGCTCTCCACATCGAGGTCGAATTTGGCGAAATATAACTCGCGCCTGATCGATAATTCCAGTTTCTCTTTACCCTTAAAACGGGAGCCAATTCCTACGTAGAAGTCCTCGGTGTTTTCTCTTACTACTATAAAATCAATATCTTCCGGACGCTTTCCCGCAAGTGGTGTTACGACACCTTCAAGAAGGCGGATTGGTCTCAGGTTAATGTACTGATCGAAGTAAAAGCGCAGGGCTAACAGGATTCCTTTCTCAAGGATTCCGGGTTTAACCCGCTCATCCCCGATAGCACCGAAATAAATTGCAGGAAACGTTGCCAGCTCTTTTAATTCAGACTCATCGAGCAGCGTTCCCGTTGTAAGGTACCGGTCAGCACCGATATCAAAGTCAGTCCACTGGATATCAAAGTTAAACCGCTCACCGGCTGCATCCAGGACTTTTTTTCCTTCATGAATGATCTCGGGGCCGATACCGTCCCCACCTATTGATGCGATGCGGTACATACCGGCACCTCCTGTAACCCGCAGGCATATTCAACAAGACCCCCAGAGTCCACAATTCTCATCAGGAACTCAGGAATGGGTTCGATTGATAACTTTCTCCCGTCCACGATAAGATAACCCCCTATTAAATCGACCATTACATTTTCTCCTTCGAGAATGGACCCCGCTTTATCGCAGACAACCGGGAGCAGCCCGACATTTATTGCATTGCGGTAAAAAATTCGTGCGAACGATTCGGCAATGACCATGGTGATCCCCGCTCCTTTCAATGCTATTGGTGCATGTTCGCGGGATGACCCGCACCCGAAATTTTTACCGGCAACAATCGCGTCCCCGGGTTTTACTTCACGGGCAAATTCGTCCCTGGTGCCTTCAAATGCATGTTTTGCAAGCACATGGGGGTCATAAATCGAAAGGTACCTCCCGGGCATTATTGCGTCCGTATCGATATTATCTCCAAATTTCCAGACTCGCATTTATTTCACCTCCCTTGGATCGGTAATTTCACCATAGATGCCACTTGCCGCTGCTGTTGCAGGTGAACAAAGGTACACCGATGCACCGGTACTCCCCTGGCGTCCCTTAAAATTGCGGTTGGATGTGGAGAGTGATACCTCCCCGGGAGCCAGGAGCCCGAATGCGCCTCCCATGCATGGTCCGCAGCATGGTGCTTCAACAAGTGCCCCGGCCATAACGAAGCGTTCTATCAGTCCTGCACGCAGCGTTTTTAAATATTCCTGCCGTGAGGCGGGGATGATGATGACCCTGACGTTATCAGAGAACTTCCGGTTGCCAAGCACTTCCGCTGCCTCGGCAAAGTCTTCGTACCGCCCGTTCGTACATGACCCGATGAATACCTGGTCAACTTTTGTCCCGGCAACTTTAGTCACATCTACTCCCAGGTCAACGTTATGGGGCTCTGCGACCTGTGGTGAGAGATTTGTCACATTGTAGGTGCGGTTTTCAATAAACGATGCATTACTGTCGCTTTCCAGGGAAAATGGAACCACGTTTCGCACATGCCTGATGTAGTCCCAGGTTATGGTATCCGGGGGGACTATCCCTGCTTTTGCACCCATCTCGATTGCCATGTTACAGCAGGTCATACGCCCTGGCATGTCCATAGTCTCAAATGTTTCACCGGTGAATTCAATCGCCTTGTATGTTGCCCCATCCGCCCCGATATCCGCCGTTATTGAGAGGATCAGGTCTTTTGGCCCCACTCTTTTCTGGAAGGACCCTGTCGTTTCTACCCTGATAGTTTCCGGTATGCGGAAATATAATGCCCCGAATTTCAGGGCAAAGCCCATGTCGGTTGAGCCGATACCTGTTGCAAATGCACCTGCGGCCCCATACATACAGGTATGGGAATCAGCACCAACAACGATCTCACCAGGTGCGGCTTTTCCCATCTCCATGGTCACCTGGTGGCATACGCCCTCCCGGATGTCATAATTGTAGATCCCCTGTTCTTTAGCAAAATTTCTCATATATGCGTGATTATTTGCCGCTTCTAATGAGTCTGCAGGGACCTGGTGGTCAAAGAGCATGGTGACCCTTTCGGGGCTGTGGACTTTTTTCCCTCCCATTTCGTAAAATTTCTGGATTGCAAGGGGTCCCGTGATATCGTGAATCATCGCGTTATCAACCGGCGCCATCACTACTTCACCTGCACAGACATCCTTTTTGCATTTCATTGCAAATATTTTCTCAATTATCGTTGCACCCATGCTCGATCACCTTTTCTATTAGATTTTTTATTATATTCCCCTTTGGGTTGACTTCGGTGAACAAAAACCGATACTACCGGGGATACACTTTTGTCAGTTGGGGTATTGGCAAATGGATTATCGTGGTGATAAAAATGATGGTTACCGTAATTTTGAAAGATTCCATGTTGGGACTACCGAATTTTTTTCCAAATATTTTCCCCGACAGACGTCCACTGGTAACAATCGCTGCTGCAGATTTTGCAACCGTCAGAAGGTATATCAGAGCCAGAGAAAATACTAGGTCGATGATGTACATGCGAAAACAATTGATGCTATTCGTCCTGGTATGCCTGTTCCTTATGGCAATCACCCTTGGGACTGTTACCGCAGCGACGACTGATTCGATGGACAGTAATGCCATTACTAGCAGTGCAACAGGTGAACTCCTGGTTACGCCGGACCGTGCGGAGATCTCACTCTCTGTCCAGACCCAAAATGCTGATGTGAAGGCTGCCCAAACTGAAAATGCGAAAATTATGAATGATGTGATGAATGCACTGAAAAGTTCGGGGATACCAAAAGACAAGATAAAAACGACCGGGTATTACATCTACCCAGTCTATGAAGACAATAGTAACAACCTGTTTTCAAAGAAAGTCAAGACGTACCAGGTGACCAATACCCTTGTTATTACGTTAAAAGATATCAGCAAGGCAGGGGATGTAATCGATCTCGCCGTGGCTAACGGTGCCAACCAGGTAAATTACATCTCGTTTATGCTTGCACCCGAGACTGAGCAGTCCTACCGCAGTGTTGCGCTTACAAAGGCGGTCCAGCAGACACGGGCAGATGCCAATGCAGCTGCAGCTGCGCTTGGTGTGAACATCACCGGTGTAAAAGAGGCAGTCATCGGGAGCAGCCTGCCCCCGGTTGTCTATGACACGACAAGGTCATTGAAGATGAGTGGTGGTGCAGGACCCGCTATGCCCACACCGATTACACCGGGAGATGTGAAAGTTTCTGCCTCTGTTACGGTAAGTTATCTTTTCCGTTAACATCTACGTCCCCAGTACAACAGGGACCTCTTTTTTTTCATTTACTCTTGACAAAATCCGTATAAACTTGTTGGATTGTCCCGTTAATAACAATTTTAATGCTTGAGTGCCGTACTCTACTTCGGATTTAAATAATGGAAAGAAATATCGGGTTCAAAGAGAGGAGATATATCGAGGAATTACGGATCCTCACGAAGTCAACCGCACTTGATTGTGTAATTGACGAACGTTTCTGCCGCATCATATACGTAGTAAAAATCGGGGACATAAGAAGAAATCTGAGCTCGGTATTGCGATCGGCAAAGGGGGATGTAATATTGAGAAAGGCCGGATACTTCTGAAACGCTTTTTTGGTTTTGATCTATGTGAAGTCCTTGCTGAAGGTGTATCGAATGTCTGAATCAGAAGTCCTCGATGAACTGTTCCGGGTGATCGATGATCGGATCGTCAACCCGAAACCCGGGTCATATGTGACCAGTCTTGTCAATGACCCGAAAGGAATTGACAAGGTTTTGGAAAAAGTTGGTGAAGAGGCGACCGAGTTTATTATTGCAATTAAAAACGGGGTCCCCGCACGCACGGTAGAAGAGGCTGCAGACCTGCAGTTTCACCTTCTTATCGCTCTCCGCATGGCTGGAATTGATCTATCCGACCTGATGGCTGAATTAAAAAAGCGCCGTCGATAGAGATCTTCTCAAGGCTCTAAAAGTATTTTTTTTGAGACCTTATCAAAGCCCTGCAAAAAAATGTTCACTTTTATCTTCTTTTATCAATTACGCGAATGCTATTGGAATTAAACTATATCTGCTACATCCCCGGGGTATTTTCCGTCACCAGGATTTTCATCCGGCGAGGTACGCCTGTAACCGGATAAACGGCGGGAGTTCTGCAGGATTTAACCCTGATGATTCGGCCACGGCGCGTTCAAGGAATATGCCTGATTTACAGCGGATTGCAATGGCAATCCCATCACTCGGGCGGCAGTCTATCATTTCCTCCTGGTTGTCCCGGCTGAGCACCAGGTTCGCATAATATACGCCCTCCTCGAGAGAGTCGATATGAAGGGCCCGAAGCGTGACCTGGTAACGGTTGAGGAACTCAATAAACAGGTCATGGGTCAATGGTCGTGGGGAAATTTCGTTATTCATTGCGGAATTGATAGAAATTGCTTCCCAAAGGCCGGTATATATCGGGAGGCAGATATCCCCCGCCACATCAAGAAGTACCGCCGGTGCAACTCCTGCTGGTGATACCGCGACAAAAACCCCCCTGACTTGGCAGGGAATCAGATCCATGAACTGATTCATCAATCCGATGGCTTATAAGTGTTCCCTCGTCAGGTCAGACCGGCCATCTTCAGATAGCAAAAAGGTCCCGGTTCCCGGTAATCCTGGTCAGGCCTGCCCTCAGTGCGGCATCGAGCCACCCGTGACCATAGCTGAAACAGGCAAGCGCGTGCTCGAACCGTTCCATCCGCAAAAACATTTCCCCCCCACTCAAATAGGCAGCCGCGACGGCAATTACCCGTTCGCCTCCCTCATACCAGTGAATCCCGGTCTCAGAACCGGGTATGGATGATGTGACTGCACCATCAAGGAGCCGTTGGTACCGGCAGGCTTTTTCAACAAGTTGAGGGTGAAAATGAGCTGGGACAGATGTCCTGCCTGATATCAGGTTCCTGCAAAGAGGGCCGGAAGTAACAATCCCAATAAAGTTCCCGGTATCCAGCCAGCCTGCCGCGTACGCAAAACTTGCAAGTGCGTTCACCGGGTCATTGTTGGCCAGACAATAACTGCCATCCTTCTGGTAGCACTGTGCCATCATGAGGATCTCCCCGCCTGCTAGTGCAAGCAGGCTTTCCGGCGGAGCAACGTTACCAGGATGTTCGAGGACACCTGACAATTCCTCATAAAAGGTCTGAATTTCCATAACCGGCAAACACCTCCAGGTACTCCCGCTCCATATCATGGAGGCCTGCAGGGACCACCAGGATATGAAGAGGCCCGCCAAAATCTGTTTCCCTCATGGTGGCTGCAACACCAGCCCTTACCTTTGGTTCCGGTGAACCTGCCCGGGCTATCCCGACATAGCAGGGGATTTGAAAACCGGATTCTGTTACCATCGACTCGAGAAGATTTACTGCCTCGTGGACGGTCATATAACGGTCCTCCTGGATATCCAGGTAGACAATGGTGTGCAGGTTATCTGCCAGATTTTTCTTAATTACGTCGCCGGGTGTTTTAGGGCACCATTTACCGTATGGAAATGGAAGTGAGCAGGACTTTCCAAACCGGTAATTCTGCAGCCCGGAAAGACCACAGACAGCTGATACAATTGAAGACCCATGGATGATCTCTGTCTTTACTCCCATACGTGCCGCCCGTATCCGGAGGTCGATGTGCGTCGTGGAAACCATTGGGTCGCCGCCGGTGAGGAAGACCACGTTCGTGTCAATGGCTTTTGAAAGGAACCCTTCGGGGTGTTGTTCCACGTCATCCCTTTTCAGGACTTCCAGATCTTTCCCATAGTAACACCTCATCTCTGCCAGCGAGGTCCCGGTGAGCAGTGAGGTATATGCTTCAAGGCAGACGAAGTCGGCACTCCTGATGGCCTCCAGGCCTTTCGCTGAGATATCTTCAAGGTCATAGAGACCCAGCCCTACAAATGTAAGCATTGTATAATCGCCCCCAGTTTATTGCTTTTTTCTGATTGTAGTGAACTTCACGATTTCGTTTTGATTATGTTGAAATGGTAGTCCTGCTCACAATTCCGAATCCTCATCTCTGCCTTCTTCGTTGTGAAGGGCCGATTTAACGGGTCCGAGATATTCCGCTTCAGTGCCCCATACGACAAATCGCGTAAGGTCCGGGGAAAAGACGGGTGTCTCACTGCCCGTGACCCCGTGTGTGATAGGTTCAGAAGAGGCCAGGTGCCCGTTACGGATCACATAGAGGCGGCGGAAAGGCCATTCTTCTCTGGGTTTGATCTCCCGGTCGTAATAGATCTGCCGTGCAAGGGCCAGGGTACAGAAATTTTTTCCCGGGAACTCGAAAAGAACGTCCTGCATGTAGCGGCGTATATACCAGCGCATCTCTCCTGCGAGAGAGAGGCCGCTCACCAGCGAATCGATTGGGATGGTAACTCCTCCCGCCCTTTCTTTCGGGTGATAAAATCGTAAGATGTTCCGGGAAGTCTCAGATGCATGGAGAGTCTGATACAGGTTGATGCCGTTCCGCTGGAGGAAAAATACGTTCATTCGAGCTATTCCGGGTGAAAATTTAGTTTTCAATCATAAAATACTGTGCCGTAATAAAAACGGGTACCGTTCTTATATCGAGTAACGTGGCAATCCATCAGCGATACAACCGGAATATCAGTGGTATAACCGTTCCTGTTATGAAGAAAAGGGGTAAATTTCCAGCAAGGCAGTTTATGTATACATCCGGTTATCGAAGGCACTTTCATTCCTGACCTTCCTGACCGCTGCAAGAAAGTCTTCAGCGCTTATTTCATCTGCTTCTTTCCGGACCGCGATCATTCCTGCTTCCCGGCAAATTGCCTGGACTTCAGCCCCGGTCGTGTCCTCGGTGAGGTCCGCGACTTCCTCCAGTGAAACGCCGTTGAGCCTGAGCTTTGCTGAGTGGATTTTTAAGATTTCCAGCCTGGAATCCCGGTCGGGTAGCGGGATCTCAATTACACGGTCGAACCTACCCGGCCTGAGAAGTGCCGGGTCCAGCATATCAACCCTGTTTGTGGCAGCCATTATCCGGACATCGCCCCGGTTATTGAACCCGTCCATCTCGGCCAGGAGCTGCATCAATGTCCTCTGCACTTCGGCGCTACCGGACGTCCCGTCATTTGTCCTTGTACTGCCGACCGCATCAATTTCGTCAATAAAAACAATAGAGGGAGCACGTTCACGGGCAAGCATGAACAATTCGCGCACCAGCTGGGCACCTTCGCCGATGTATTTATGGACGAGTTCGCTCCCTGACATCCGGATGAATGTGGCCTTGGCCTGGTGGGCTACCGCCTTCGCAATCAGCGTTTTACCTGTCCCCGGCGGCCCGTACAGGAGGATACCCTTCGGGGGTTCCACGCCAATCCGTTCAAAAATTTCAGGCCTGGTGAGCGGGTACTCCACTGACTCACGTACCTCTTCGATTTCTTTTAAAAGACCGCCAATCTGGCTGAACGTAACATTAGGGGACTCATCCAGCTCCATGATGCGGACACGTGAATCAAAAACATTGCCCACGATTTTAACAATGGAGAGTGCGTTGTTTACCGCCACTTTCGCACCAGGTTTTAATTCATTCCCAATTTCTGCACTCACATGTGTCAGGTATTCCTGGTTGTTGCCCTGCTGCCGTAAATAGACCTCTCCATTCTCGAGAATATCCACGACGACGGCGATAAACAGTGGCATCCGCTTGAGCTGGGCATTTTCGCGTTTCAACTGGGTATTATCCCGTAAGAGCTCGTCATTTTTTATTTTGACTTCCAGGACCTGTGCCTCAATATCCCGGAGCCGAAGTTTCAATTTCAGTTCCCCCTCTTGCAAGGGGTTAGCAATGACGATCTCTTCCATATTACTAATATATCTCAATTTTCATACATATATCAGGTGCGATTGTGATATTTCGAGGCAGGGGGATTGCGAAAGGTGTTGCGTTCGGTGAACTTCTGGTTAGTCCTGAACCGATCTCGTTTCTTTCAGGGGTAAATCCTGAAACGGGCGAGATCGTAGAGAAAGGGCATCCCCTGGAAGGCCAGGACCTTTCAGGCAGGGTTATTGCGTTTGATTATGGGAAAGGCTCCACCGTGGGATCGTATGTATTGTATGCACTCTCTAAAAACGGGCACGCCCCTCTGGCGATAGTGAATACCGAAGCTGAACCTATTATTGCAGTCGGGGCAATCATGGGGGGGATCCCGATGATCGATCGGACCGGTGTCCCGATTACACAGATGAAATCCGGTACGCAGGTAACGGTAAACGGGGATACCGGCGAGTTCACCTACGAGGGAAGTATTCCCGGGGTAACTTCAAAAGAATGAAGTAGTACCCGGCAGTATCCAACGTTATGAAACCATCGGTAATTCTTGGTGTGCTGATCATAGCAGCAATATTTTTGGCCGGCTGTGCCAATGTACCTGTTCCTTCTAATGGGCAGAATCCGACCGGGGCAGGTGCATCCGGGCCGGTTGTCACACTCCCGTTAACGAGTGCCGTCGATGTTGCCGTCATGCAGAAGGATTCGGTTGATTCAACGGTCGATGTGGTATTTGGGGGCGGTAACGGACAGGTCCAGGTCAGCTCCTGTAATGTGGTATTTACACGAAGTGACGGGACATCTGAAACAAGGACGTTAAAACCAGAGAAAGGGGCGACTGTTACTTTCCAGGGGACAAAGGGAACAGACCGTGTTGAAGTATCCGTAACGATGAAGGACGGGAAGACTTACAGGATTATTGACCAGCTGGTCCCGTACCGGACGCGGGGATGAGCTGCTTTTAATCCCGGCCCTGCATGAAAGCAGAAAAATTCACCCAGTTAAAATTTTTTGATTCATAGTAACCACGGTTGCCCGTACGGAAACGTAATAATATACGGGGCAAATCGGACATGGACACCCGTTCGTTGACAATGCAAATGACAATGGCAGGGATGACAGGCCTGTTACCTCCAGGGGGATGGTCGTAGCCTTTCTTGCGTATTTCATCATTTTAACGCTACCAGGATGAAATGGTTACAGCACAATTGAGAGAATGGAAACGATGCTGATGAAAACCTGCTGGAGAAATATCGCTGCTGCCGGGAACTCCTATGCCGCACTCAGGGCCGCATGTCGCCTCGAGGGGATTCTTCTTGAACCTGTCGGCGCCCCCTCAACGGATATTACCTGTTATAGTCTCAATTCTGTGACGGCAAGAAAATATGAGCCTGAGATCCGGGGTGCGGCGTGTATCACGATCGCAGGCGGCCCCTATGCATCCGCATGTTACCGCGAGGTGGCGGCATATGCAGACTATGTCGTCGTTGGTGAAGGTGAGCATACCCTGCCAGCCTTACTTCACCATATCATGGAGCCTGAAAACACCAACCTCCCATCTGGGGTTGCAACATCGGAGACCTTCCAGCCTTGTGACTCCAGCGTCTTCCTGGATGCCTATCCCCCGTTCGGTGAGGTGAAAGGATATATTGAATGTTCACGCGGATGTCCATTCCATTGCGGATACTGCCAGACGCCCTCGCTCTTTGGTGGATCAATGCGGCACCGCAGTATTGATTCAATCGTTGCATACGCCAACCGGGTCAGGGACGCACGATTTGTAACACCCAATGCATTTGCGTATGGTTCCGATGGAAGGTCTCCAAGGTTTGAAAAAATCAGGAAACTGCTCAACAGCATTACATCGAACATTTATTTTGGTACATTTCCCAGTGAAGTGCGCCCGGAATTTATCTGCCGCGAGGCACTGGAGATGCTCGAAAAATATTGCAGGAATACGAAACTGCATTTTGGCGCGCAGTCTGGAAGTGACCGGGTCCTTACACTGCTTCACCGGGGGCATTCGGTCTCCGATGTGGTCTCGGCTGTCGAATTATGTCACGCACACGGGATAACACCTGTTGTCGATTTTATCCTTGGTCTTCCCGTTGAAGACGAAGAAGACCAGAGAAAAACTCTTGATCTTATCAGGTGGATTTCGAAATACGGGCATATCCACGCGCACCAGTTCCTCCCGTTACCCGGTACAGCGCTATCCGGCACAGTACCCCGCCCTATTATCCGCGAGGTCCAGCAGGTCCTCGGGAACCTTGCACTACGGGGAAAAGTGACGGGTTCCTGGAGTGATCCGGAGATAAGGTTTTTTACAACCCCCTTCGAATGATATTACATGATGGATGTGCTCTTGTTAGCAGATCTGCATGGTCAATTTGGTAAAATTGATTCATTTTTGGATCTCGGGGCCGATGCAGTTTTTATTGCCGGCGACCTCACCGATATGGGACCCGCAGATTCCGTTGAACCCCTGATGTCCCGGATAGATGTACCCTGTTTTGTGGTACCGGGCAATTGTGACCCAAAAGAGATATTAGATGTCCTTGAACACTCAGATAGTGTCTGCCTTCATGCGTCCCAGATCAACCTCGGGAAGATCTCAATCGCAGGAATAGGTGGCTCAAATCCGACACCGTTCAAAACTCCGTTCGAAATGACGGACAAACAGATTGACGATATCTTGAATGCAATCATGCCGAAACTGGACCGGACTGTTCATAATGTCCTGTTAACTCATACGCCGCCTTATGGTACCCTTGATGTAATCAACGGGGAACATGTCGGCAGTGCCAGTATCCAGCGCCACATGAAATCTTTCGACCTGGTCTGTTGTGCCCATATTCATGAGCAGCGTGGCATAACGGAAGTCGAGGGGACGAAAGTGGTGAACCCGGGTATGGCCTCAGTCGGCAATTGTGCGATGATCCATTTCGGCAAGAAAGCAAAAGACATAAAGATCGAGCTCCTCACTGTTTAGGTCGGACTCTGCCCTCATTACTTCTATCTCGACGAAAGACCCGAGACCTGCGACTTCATCCAGGGCGATTGACGCCTGTCCAAGTGAATAGTACTCACGGACTTTGTCGACCACGGCAGTCTTACGAAAACCGATGCGTTCGAGCATCTGTTCGAATGATGCACCTTCGTCTACGATTACATTCAGTTCTTCGCGGGCTTTGAATGATAAGTCCCTGCGTTTGGCACCTTTATAGGTGATAATCGTCCTGCCGGTGCTGTACCGGACCCTGAGTGCTTCATCAGTGATGGCAAAATCCCGGTGCGGGGCGTTATAGTACCGGTCATGCTCGCCCGTTTTTTCGGTCATATGGGCGCCAATTGCCAACAGGCGTTCACGGACCGGCGCGAGGTCCGGTACTTCGACTTTTAGTTCAATTTCAAGCATACGAGTGACACAGGTTTATCTATCATCGCCTCGACGATATATAGCAAGTGATAATGATGGCAATACAGGAAGGAGATTTTGTTAAACTGAGCTATACCGGTAGCGTGGATGGAAGGATTTTTGACTCTACTGATGAAGAGGAGGCAAAAGCCGCCGGTATTCATAACCCACAGGGATCATACGGTCCGGTGGTGGTGCGAGCCGGGAGTCACCATATTATCCTCGGCCTTGATGAAGCGCTTATCGGAAAAGACGAAGGTTTCGAAGGAGACCTCGAGGTACCACCGGAGAAGGCGTATGGTCTGCATGACCGAAAACGCGTTGAATCATTCCCGAAAAACAAATTCAAGGAGAAGCCTGTTAAAGGGATGACCATTAAAGTCGAGAAACTTGGTGAAGGGACTGTTATTGATCTGATCGGCGGACGCGTAATTGCTGATTTTAACCACCCGCTTTCAGGAAAAACTATTCATTACCGGATGAAAATCGAATCAAAAGTGGAAGACCTTATCGATAAGGTACAGGGACTTATTCGCCTGTATGCAGGCAAGGATATGGAGATTTCTTTCCTTGACGGGATCCTCACGATCAACCTTCCTTCCGGTATCAACTATGATCGGCTCTGGGTAACATGGAGGAGCCGGATCATGCATGAATCGTTTGAAGCTATCCCGGAGATTAAGGAAATCATCCTTATCGAAACCTTAAAACGACCAGAAACATCCGGGCAGGAAACACCCGAAGAATAGATTATTCAATATATTAGTTCTTTTTTCCGGCCTAAAAATATATCAATCGATGACCGGGATGAGGAGTCCTTCTCACCTGGTCAAAGGAGTGAGCTTTTTGATCAACCGTTCGACCTGCCGGACGGCAGTTCCGATGTAATTATCAGGGTTTAACAGTTCCCCAATTTCCTCCGGTGTTAACAGTCCGGATACTTTTGAATGGTTAGCCAGTACTCCGGCGAGTGCGCGTTTCCCTGCCAATGCCTCCATGCTGGTAACCCTGACGATTTCATGCGCTTCCTGGCGGTCCATGCCTTTCTTTGTCAGTTCAATCATGACTGATTCTGCCATGTTGACCCCCTGCAGGAAATTTAAATTCTCGCGGATCCGGTCTTCCCTGATACAGAGCCCTTCGAGCACACGGACCATTACCAGGAGGACATGATCGGTTAATATCGTCGCCTCGGGGAATAGTATCCGTTCACAGGACGAGTTTGTCAGGTCGCGTTCGTCCCAGAGGGTATTATTGAGGAGTGCCGGTTCAACTGCCGCCCGGATCACCCGTGCCAGCCCACATACCTGTTCACTTTTTATGGGATTTCTTTTGTGCGGCATCGTGCTTGATCCGACCTGCTGTTTTCCAAACGCTTCCTCGACTTCGCCGATTTCTGTCCGCTGGAGAGACCTGATCTCGACCCCGATTTTGTCAAGCGTGGTAGCAACATTCGCAAGGAACATGAAATACTCTGCATACCGGTCGCGGGAGATCACCTGGTTGGAGACATCGACTGCCGAAAGGCCAAGAATTGACATCATCGTTTCCTGTACTTCGATCCCCTTGTTCCCGAGCGATGCCTGTGTCCCGACAGCGCCGGTCATCTGGCCAACCGCGACACGGGGCCTGATCTCATTCAGCCGTTCGATATGTCTTCCCGTTTCACTGGCCCAGATGGCAAATCTTAACCCGTACGTGGTCGGCACACCAATCTGGCCATGGGTCCTCCCGGCACAAACAAGGCTTATTGTATCGTTGCTTCGTGTAAGAAGCACGGAGAGAAGTTTCTTTAATTTTTCCTCTATCAGCGCCAGCGATTGTTGTAACTGGAGCCCGGTTGCGGTATCAAGCATATCGTTCGAGGTTGCGCCATAATGGACCCACCTTGCGGAGCTTCCGCATTCTTCCGCGATTGATTTTACGATCGCCATCATATCATGGCTGATCTCTTCCTCGATCTCTTTTGCCCGCGCAAGGCTTGCATTTTTTGCGCACCGTTCAATTTCATCCGCTGCCGGTGACGGGACCATCTCATGAATTGCTTCTGCCCGTGCAAGGGCAATTTCAGCCGCGATTATACAGTTGAACCTGTTCTCTTCGCCCCAGATGTGGCGCATTTCTTTTGTTCCATAACGGTATTCGATCGGGTGGACTGCCATCTGAAAAGTTCATCTCCTGCTATTCTAAAGCATTGTGAAACCTATTATATGTTAATGGATCACCTCGACGAATGGTTCCCCTACGACGACTACCGGCCAAATCAACGCCAGATGCTTGAAGTGGTAGCGGCAAGTGCAAAACAGGGCGGGATTGTCATGATTGATGCCCCGACCGGCAGTGGGAAGTCGAGCGCTGTCGCGGCATTACTGTCAGAACGGGGGAGCCGCAAGGTGATCATCGCCGTCAGGACCATCAGCCAGCTGACGACCTTTATTCGCGAATTATCCATGATTAAGAAGAAAAAACCTCTCCTAAAGTTTTCATTTCTTGTGGGTAAATCCAACCTGTGCCCCCTTGGCGGGGAAGGGGATGTCTACCGGCGGTGTGAAGGGGTAAAAGGTCTTACGACCTCGCTGATGCGCGAGCGCGCTGAACAGGGGTCCCTGGTCCCGGCCACTGACCCGGTCATAAAAAAGCAGGTCGCGCAGATCGACCGCGACCACCCGATGATATGCCCGTATTTCATTAACAGCAGGATTTACATGAGGGCAGACGGGGGAGCCTTAAAGATGGTCCCGTCCCCCAACCTGCGATTGAAGGCAGACCGGGTGCAGCTCCCGGGTGTCCAGCCCCAGCAGGTCACTGAGTTATGTGGGGAAATATGCCCGTACGAGACGATGCTCTACGCGGCGCAGAAATCGGATGTCATTGTCCTTAATTATTACCACCTGTTTGACGATATGGTCAGGGAACAACTCTACCAGTTGATAGGGGTTGAACCATCAGATGTACTCCTGCTCATCGATGAGGCGCATAACTGTGGCGAGGTATTGCAGGATGTCCAGTCCGTACGCATCGAAGAACAGTTCCTTGAACAGGCGTCCCATGAACTCCTGCACCTGAAAAAGACCGTCAAAGGTGTCGAGGCAGTCCACCACCTGATACCCCGGATCAAGGACTACATGCAGGGGCTGAAGAGTTCCCTTGAAAACGAGGACTGGTTTGATCCGGTTATATTCGAACGGATCATCCTCAAAGGTTCATTATATGGGTCTTTATCAGAAATTGTTGAAGAACTGATGACGATCAGTGAACGGATTAGAGAGAGCAATATCCGGGCGGGTGAGTTTAAGGAAACCGCCATTGAACGCCTTAATGCGTTTATGTTCCGCCTGGAACAGTCCGCGTCAGATACGTCATATCTTACCGTCTACAAAAAAGAGGAAGATGAAATTTTTCTCGAAGTCCGGAATATCGACCCCGGGGCAAAAATGCGGGACCTTGCCGGTTCACATTACAGCTGCACGATGATCTCGGGGACACTTTCGCCTGTCACCAGCTATAAAAAGTATTATTTTGGGGATACGGATGTGACACTCTGTTCCCTCCCTAATTCTTTCCCGAAGAAGAACCGGAGGATTATTTGTGCACGTGATATCACCACGTCTTTTTCCCAGCGGCAGGATAAAGGAAATACCCAGAATATCGTGGATTACATTAAATTATTTACGACGCTTCCCGGGAACCTTGCCGTATATTTCCCGTCGTACCAGATCCTGGACCAGTACGCGGCCCGGGTAGTATCCGGGATATCGAAAAAGAAAGTTTTTATCGAACCAAAAGATGCAAAAGATGCAAATATTGCATTAAATGAGTTCATGGCGCTCCCTTCCATGAAAAAATCAGGGGTCATTTTTGCCGTCTGTGGTGGGAAATGGAGTGAAGGCCTGGATTACCGGGGTGATATGCTCTCGGGAGCGCTGGTGATTGGATTACCCCTGGCTCCGTTTAACCATCCGAGGAAGATGATTATTGATTATTTCCGTCACAAATTCGGGGAAGAAGGAGAATTTATCTGCTACACGCTCCCGGCCATCAACCGTGCGCAACAGGCCCTCGGGCGGGTCATCCGGACACCGGAAGACCGCGGTGTACTGGTCTTTGGTGAGAAACGGTTCCTTGAGGCAAAGGTAATCCGTGGACTCCCGGCGTGGATCAGGGAGGAGTTACGGGAATGTGATCTTCCTGAATTCCGGGATATGATGTCTCAATGGAAGTGATGAGCGGTTCGTGCCGGTTCGGGCTCTGGTTTGTGCATGTCTGGTGGTCGGGAGCGATGATTCACCACGTGTTGTTTTCGAAATCCCCGCTACCGGGAGCAGTGCCCCCATCCTTTACCCGGTATTGTGCAGGGAAAGAAGAACGTTTCCAATCTTATGAGAGCGTTGCCACCAGTTATCCGACCATTTACGGGCAAATTTACCAGGCCGTCAGGAACGTACCCTATGGAGAAACCGAGACCTATGGCGAGATTGCCGGGACGGTTTCCACGTCTGCGAGGGTCGTCGGCCAGGCGATGCGGAGGAACCCTACGCCGCTGGTAATTCCATGCCACCGCATCGTTGGGAAACATCATATCGGCGGGTTTACTCCATCGCCGGAAATAAAGGAAGCGCTGATACTGATGGAAAAAAAGACCCGGAAAAGAAAACAACCGGGATAATTTTTTTGGTGCTGGTTTTTTTCCCACGTTACGTGCCACGAAGAAAATACTATTAATCCAGTTTACGAACCATATACATACGGTACTGGAAAACCCGGCCACAGCCCTTTTTCCGACTGTTTCTATGAACCTTGGCATCATAAAACAGGAAAAATGTAACCGATGACCCGGGATAGCCGAAGGTACTGCAACAATTCTCTGGCATGGAGTTTTTTCATTTGAGGACCGCAATAATTCTCGTCGGGGGCGAAGCGAAACGGGCTGAAGGACGGGAAAAATACTTTTTTCTCCATGAAGGGAAGACATTTTTGTCACGGTTGCTCGACACCCTTGTCCCAATCGTTGACGAGGTAATTCTTGTCGCACGGGACCCTGAGCAATGCATGCGGTTTAAGGATTATCCGAATATTCTTTGCGTAACAGATAAACGGGCAGGTATTGGGCCGATCGGCGGTATCCATGCGGGTGTTCTTGCAGCATCAGGTGAGGACGTGTTCATAGCCGGCTGCGATATGCCATTCGTCTGTGGGGAAATAGTGGACCACCTGTTTTCGGTTATCACTACGTATGATGCGGTAATTCCTGCGTGGGATGTGGAAAAATTTGAACCCCTGCATGCCGTATATAAACGGCGGGCATTATTGGCATATCTTGAATCGCATGAGTCGTTGTCCCTCCGTGCGATGGTTCGGAACCTTCATGCCTTTTATATCGATGTGGAGGAGTTCAGGAGAATTGACCCTGGCCTCCGTACATTTGTGAATATCAATAAGCTCGATGACCTGACCCGCATCAATATGTTATGAAAAAGCACGGGGGCTTCATGATCGGCTCCCTGCCATACGGCAGATTGTTGAAGCGGGACAACGGGTACAATTCGTCATGTACATCCTTTGGAATATGAAAAAAACCGCCGTTGACGGTCAACCGGGTTCACCGCTATTCCCGTTCATATTCCCGTTCATATTCCCTTTCAAAGTAATCCGCGGGAGATTTTACAATATGCCGGTAATCTTAATAAGAGATATCTTCCCATACGATCCATGATACCATACCATGAGGTTCTTCAATACAGCCGGACCGGTGAACTGTCAGGACCACTACTGCCTTCCTCCACTTTCACGGTTTGACCTGCCTGATATCCTCTCCCTTATCGCCCAGAAGAAGTACTTCGTCCTTCATGCACCCCGGCAGAGCGGGAAGACCTCCTGTATGCTTGCTCTCCGGGATCACCTGAATCGTGAGGGAAATTATACGGCACTCTATATTAATGTGGAAAGCGGTCAGTCAGCAAGGGGGGATGTTGGGAAAGGGATAAAAGCGGTTCTCAGCGAACTTGGCTTTCAAGCTGAAAGGACACTTGGTGATACAACCCTGCGTGAACTCATCAATATCGGTTTTCTGGAGTTTGGTGAGAATGCCGCATTTAAAATAATTTTGTCTAACTGGTGCATCAGGCATGAAAAACCGCTAGTACTCTGTATTGATGAGATTGATGCACTTGTAGGAGATACACT